>CAYSFA010000153.1:6984-7671 GCA_964430025.1 uncultured Anaerolineaceae bacterium
AGCAATCAGAAATGCTGCTGCTCTTGCGTGGTCGGCGATCACTCTGTATGGTGTGTAGTTTTCTTGGACTTCTTTATCAGACATACCTGTAATAGACTGTACTTTTTGAATTAAGCATGCCAATAAATCAATTTTGTAATTCGAATCAACATCCTGTAATACAGATACAATCCTCTCAAATCCCATCCCGGTATCTACATGGGTTGCTGGTAATGGTTCCAATTGTGTTTCGTTTATACGGTTGTATTGAATGAAAACATTATTCCACAATTCCAAGAAGCGTTTGCAATCACCACTCACACGGCACACATGTCCAGCTACGTTTTTCTTATCACAAAATGCTTCTCCACGATCAATATGGATTTCAGAACACGGGCCACAGGGTCCTGTATCTGCCATTTCCCAGAAATTTTCTTTTCTACCAAAAAATAAAACATGATCTTTTAAGAAACCAGGTTGTTTAACCCAAATATTGGCTGCTTCTTCATCGGTTGGGATTTCACCTTTTTCATCCTTGAAACAAGTAGCCCATAATTTACTCTTGTCTAATCCCCACACCACGGTTAGTAATTCCCATGCCCAAGTTATTGCTTCTTCTTTGTAGTAATCCCCGAATGACCAGTTACCAAGCATTTCAAAAAAAGTATGGTGCGAGTCATCTCTACCTACATCATCAAGATCATTATG
>CAYSFA010000154.1:0-7575 GCA_964430025.1 uncultured Anaerolineaceae bacterium
GTCGATCAGCATCGGGGTGGGGTATGACCTCATCGATCTGTGCCACCACGAATTTCTCCGGATCCCAGGCGATTCCAGTGAACTTGAATTCCTGGTGACCTGTATCTTCAGGCATTGGCAGCCCAACTACATGGACTTCCTCCACTTCCAAACCAACCATGGTAAGGGTGCGAGCCAGGTCTTCGAGTGTAAGGTCAATGTCAATATAATCTTTTAACCATGAAAGAGGGATTTTCATTTTATTTCCTCCGAATTTCTTCTTAGAATTGTTCCAGGAAACGAGCATCATTTCCCCAGAAATAGCGAATGTCTTCAATTTTGTGCAACAACATACTGATCCGTTCCGGTCCCATGCCCGCGGCAAAGCCGGAATAAACTTCCGGATCATAGCCGCCATTTCTCAATACAGTAGGGTGAACGATACCGCAGCCCAAAATCTCCAACCAGCCGCTGCCTTTGCAAACTGAGCAGCCTTTGCCACCACAGACAAAACATTCCACGTCCATTTCAGCACTAGGTTCAGTAAAGGGGAAGTAGGAAGGGCGTAAGCGTGTGCGCACATCTGCATTAAACAAACGACGTACAAATCCGTTGAGCGTGCCTTTCATGTCACCGAAGGTGATGTTTTTGCCAACTGCCAACACCTCTACCTGGTTGAATTGAATTTCAGAGCGGGCACTGATTTGCTCGTAGCGGTAGCACATACCTGGCAGAATCACGCGGATGGGGTTGGGGGCTTGCTCCCGCATGACATGGATTTGCCCGGGGGAAGTATGGGTTCGTAAAACAACTCCGGGTTGGTCAATATGGAAGGTGTCCCACATGTCCCTGGCAGGGTGATGAGCGGGGATGTTGAGGAATTCGAAATTGTATTGATCGCTTTCCACATCGCGCGAGCGATACACCTGAAAACCCATCTCTGCAAAAATCGCGTAAATTCGACGCAGAACCAGGGTTTGGGGATGCAAACCGCCATTTAAAGGCTGCCTGCCTGGTAAGGTGATATCGATTTTTTCCTGGGCAACTTTGCGTGCCAATGAGGCTTCCAGGACGATTTTTGCTCTTTCTTCCAGAGCAGTTTCGAGGGCTTGCTTCACCTGATTGGCCATCTGACCCACCAGGGGGCGAAACTCCTTCGGCTGCTGCCCGATGCTGCTAAAAGCACTCATCACGATAGATGATTTTCCCAGATATTCTTTTTTCCAGGCTTGTAATGGCTCTTCTTCCTGAATACCAGCCAGAATGGATAAGGCTGTTTCACTTACCATTTCCAGCTCTTCCAGGATGATTGGTCTTTCTGACATACTACCTCCTCCAAAAAATAAACCCGCCCCTTCGTCAGGGACGGGCGAAAATGACCCGTGGTACCACCCACATTCACCATTGCTGGTGCACTCACTCCGACAGCGAAATTGATTTTGCGATCAGGCTGCCTTGTAACGGTGGCGTTCCGGCTCAGACTAATGGTTGTTAGCGTTCACCTGAGCAGCTCGGGAGGGAACTTCGTAAGGTTTCCATTGAGCTGGGGTTTCAGTCTGCGCCCCGGCGTTCCTGTCAATTTTCACCTTACTACTTTCCTCCGTCAAAGCTGATGACGGATTGGTTGTATCCATAATTATGCCCAAAAGAAAGCGCTTGTCAAGAGGGAAATCGGGCACTTCAGAAAGAAGGAATTAAATTAGGGTTGGATGTTTTCTCGCCAGTCCGTTATGTCCGGAGAAGTACGTTCAAAAGATGCAAAAGGATAACCGGGAAGAATGGTGTCAGACATCCAGCCCATTAATTCTTCACGGTCTCCATCGCTGAATTCTTCACCATTGGTGTCTAAGAATGTATGCAGTTTAGCAGCTAACCCGGGATGGGTAGAGTCTAAAATATTGCGAAAGAGCATTTCACCAGAATAATCCGGATCATCAGCTTTCGTCCCAATATTGATGACAAACATGCCAATTTTTCCTGAAATGAATAGCAAATGATCTTCAATTCCCTGCAACAAGCCGATGCTTTCCGGGTATAACTCTTGTTGTTTTTTACTGAGTGTCTGAATATCTATCGCGAGATAGGTGACGCCGGTAAAATATTCCGTGGAGTAGCCAATTACCTTTGGCATACCAGTTTTTGCAGCAATAATCAGGTAATCTTGATGTTTTAAATACATTGGAAGCATATAGTTGAATAATACTTCGCATTCGGAAGCTCCCCCATACATAGTCTGATCTGGAGGGAGACAGTATGAATTCCTCAGATCGATATAACCAGCCATCAATTCGGTATTTTCCATTATCAATTGAGAAAACTGAGACAGCCAATGTTGGAGGTATGCAGGTTCAAGAGAGGGGATATCGAAAATTTCTGGTTCGTATTCGGTCATCTCCTGGGTGGCAAAGGTCCTGGTTTTAAATGGATTGACGTATTTGGCGTAGGTTTCCTCGATTGTGGGCAATGGTATAAACCATTCGTTGGTTTCTTCGTTCAAAATAAGCATAATCCTGGTTTCGAGCGAAATGTTTGGATCTTCTCCTTCTCGCAGACCCCGAATTACCACCACTTGCCCATCATCCAATTGAATCATTTGGCTCAGTTCTTGTTCAACGGCAGCTTTTGCCCAATCGGGAACTGTTGGTGAAATCCCTGAAAGAATGGAAGTAGGTTCTAAAGTGGGAGTAATCGTTGGTTCTGGTGTAGAACTTGGCTCGGAAGTGAAGGTTGGCAGCGGGGTTAATTTTTCGACAATGGTTTCAGTGGAAAGGATTGAACCAGTTTTTGAGGTAGAGGAAAGGTCAGGTGGTGATTGAATTTCCGTGGGGTTGCATGCTGTAGCTACAAAGCCGACAAGCGCTAAGCTGGAAACGAATTTAGTCCAAACGTTGGGTAATTTCATAGGGATATGGTAATGATACAAAATTGCTTGTCAATGAGGGGTGTATAATCTTGCAGCAATGAAATTAGTGATCAGGCAGTCTTTAACGAAAAAGAATTGGCTATTCAAGAGCCAATTCTTTTTATTCGAAACGTTTTCTAATCCAGGATCAATTTTGTTCGTCTAAATCTTTGCATTGCCAACCAAATTAAGAATCCATCGAGCACCAACACAATGATGATTCCAATGGCTGCGACCTGGATCATGTCGGTTTTGTTGATAAATTGGTTAACCGAATTTTTGAATTCCTCTGGTAAGAAATTTATAGCAAACATCGGCAGGAACCACAGACCCAACATTACAAGACTGAGTTTTTGATACGCGGATCGGGCTGTAGGGGCATTGAGAGAAACCAATACACCTATGCTACTCATGAGAACACCAAAAGCTAAAGGCAGGAGCAATAACATCAGGAATAGACCCAAGGAGTAAAATTTAATTCCTCCTTCCGGATTGCTGAGGTTGATAGTGATCGCTGCAACCAGATTTCCAATGACTGAAATAGACCAACCATATACAACTGCTCCGGCAATTTTTCCGAAAAGAATTGATTTGTCTGACAAACGGCTGGCGAGCAAGGTCTCAAGTGTGTTTCGCTCACGTTCTCCGGCAATTGAATCAGTCACCATGCTGATCATCAGAAAAACAGGGAACCAGGACCAGACTAACGGTAAAATGGGCTCGGTTAGCCAGGCTGTCCCGGATTGCATAGGCATAAATATCCCGATCAAAGCAATCATAATACCGAGGGAAATCAACCCTGTTTTGCGATTACCGCGGGTTGAAAGAATCTCTTTTAGATCTTTTTGTATGATTGTGACAATATCATTAAACATTTTCTTCCTCCATTAAAGTTAAGAAGACATCTTCCAAACTGGATTTTCCTTTACGAACTTCTTCGATGTTGATGCCATGGGATACCAGAACTGGGATGAGCGCACTCGAATCGAAGCTGGAATTTAATTGAATGCGAATGTGTTTATCTTGAAGATGGATGGATTGGATTGACTCAAGTTTTTCCAATTGTTGAATAACTTCAGGGGTGAAACCGCTTCCCACGACATCGATGTATGGGTTGCCGTTACGTAATCTCAACTCATCGGGTGACCCAATAGTAACTAGTTTTCCACTTCGGATGACACCGACACGGTCACATAATTTTTCAGCTTCGTTCAAGTTGTGCGTAGTGAGAAATACGGTTACACCAGATTGTCTTACCAGATTCTGCAAATCTTCCCGAAAAGTATTGGCTGCTATTGGATCTAACCCGGCGGTTGGTTCGTCAAGAAAAATTACCTTTGGTTTATGCAGCATGGCTCGTGCGACAGCCAGTTTTTGTTTCATCCCACGACTCCAGCTATGAACAAGCTCATGTCTGCGATCCCAAAGCCCAATATTAGTCAATAATTCTTTGATGCGGTTCTTTTGTTCATTTTTTGGGAGGTGAAAAACGCGTGCATAAAAATCAAGGTTTTCTTCCGCTGTTAATCTCTCGTATAAGCCGGTATGTTCTAATAGCGCACCACAATTTTCACGAACTTTATCACCATCTTTGATCGGATCATAACCGAGGACGGATGATTTTCCTTCACTGGGTTCTAATAAACCCAGTAAAAGACGGATGGTGGTGGTTTTACCGGAACCATTTGGACCGAGAAATCCAAATAATGAACCAGTCTCCACCTCAAAAGTGATTTGATCAACCGCGCGAACATTTTCAAAATCGCGTGATAATTGATCGGTTTGAATTGCATACATACTCATAGTTAAACTCCTTTTTGAGTGAATTTTTAGATGGATAGAGCTATCCCTTCAGAAAATTATTGATTTGCTTACGGTACTTTTCAAAAGCTTCAAGACCAGCCGGGGTAATGGCACATAAGGTTTGAGGGATTTTCCCGCGATACCCTTTTTCAATGGTGATGTAACCAGATTCCTCTAGTTTAGAAAGATGGGTGGATAAATTGCCGCGGGTCAGGCCAGTTTCGTTGAGCAAGAACAGAAAATCTGCTTTTTCTGCCATCGACAGGATCGTCATGATGAGTAACCGTGCAGGTTCATGGATCATGCGATCGACGTCTAGCAGAGATTGGTTATCCTTCATGCATCCTCCGTTTGAGGGGAGGTGTTACGTAGATATCGAATTAGTGTGACTGTCCCTGAAATGATCCAGATAATTCCGACCCCACTGAAAAAAATTGTGTACGGAAGTACATTTTCAAAGGGCAAAAATGAAATCGCCGCGCCAAGTAGTACCGTTAATATTCCAATCACATAAAAACGTGAAACAGCAGTTTGATAAGCTACATATATGGATGCGAGGAGAAGAAATACACTGGTAAATAAAGGTAGGTAGTTCTCAGGCAACTTATTGGAAAGCATGGTTGCCAACGCACCAACCACCCCAGCCACCAACCCGATGATCAATGCACGTCTTACCCGTCGGTTTTTGGGAGGTCTACGAAATGTCAAATAACCGGTTCGGGGGTAAGTGAGCTTTTCTTTGATTTTTGGCAGATATTTTTGAATGATTAATGAACAGATGATGATTACCGCTGGTTGAGCAATCATCAGTAGGATTGATTTGATGGCTGAGTTTTCCAAAGTGGATACCAACCAGTAAGATAATCCGGCTGCAACAACAAGGAATCCAAATGCAATCTCTGATAATCCATCGACATACCAATATTTGCGGGTATTTCGGATAATGTTTTCAATATTAATCTGCTCAGTCATTTTTTCTCCTAACAAACCAGTTTGTTTCACAAACTTGTTTATCAATATTGTACATCTATTTGAACGGTTGTCAAGACTGATTATTTGATTTTCAGAAAATACTGGTCAGATGGATAGGAATTAATGAAAAATGCCTGCGAAGTGCAGACTTTTATGACATTTTTTTCAGATGGATTAATTAATCCCCATCACCATTGCCATTGGTAGGGCTTCCGGAGGTGTCTGCGTAAGCGATCATGATGGCGAATTGACTGATCAAATTGTAAGATTCTTCTAATTGGCCTTGCAAGGTTAATTGGGAGGAAAACTCAGGTTCTCCCAGGCGTTTCAACAGCGGTTGGGGGATGTTGGGCATCCTAACCTGGACGTTTACCTGATTGATATCATCCTGAATATCCCAGAAATGCTCTAATGTCTCAGGAAAACGAGGTTTTTCGGGGGTAGTGTTGCGGGCTGGGTATTCCCGATAATCGATATCCATATCGGCTTCGGCCCCTCTGCGCTGCCGCAATGCTTCCAAGATCTGCTCCTGGGAACGACCTCGCATCCTGAAAATCAGGAAGGGATCTTCATCAAAGCGATCACCCAAAATGTAGTGGGTGGCGGCGACGTGTTTACAGGGGGTGATTTTATCCGGGCAGGTACATTTCATTTGTAAATCGGCGGCATGTTCCGGGAAGAGGCTTACCCCTGCCTGGTTGAAAACTGATTCTATATCCTGAGGCATTTCACCCACCAGTAATTTGGCCATGTAAATTGCTTTTTCGGATAATAAATCAAAGACTTTTTCCCATTGTTTGATATTAAATGGGGCTAATTGAATGGTGACTCGGTACGGTTTCGGACGAGAACCCTGCACTCTGGCAAGCACACCACCTTTGATTTCTTCCAGGGAGACGATTTGTCCAATACGAGCATAGTATTGTCCACGGGAGAGCCGCACGCCTTGCATCAGCCGCTCGAGGGTTTCCAACCAGCGTCTTGCCCACCAATTTTTTGCAAATTCACCGCGTTGACTGCGGGTTTGAATGCCGGTTTGGGTGGGTAATGGATTCATGCCCCAGGGGCTGTTGTTGTTGTTATTATTTCTATCAGAGGTGGGGCGTTCATTGGATAGTGGTCGGTTGTTGTGGTTGTTGGCGTTCTGATTGGAACGTTGGTTGCGATTGTTGGGTTTGCGTCGTCGGTTTTGTGAATTACGATTTGCGTTATTGCGATTGTTATGGTTTTGATTTTGATTTTGTTCTGTGAATGAACCATTATTGGGAGTGGATGTGATCGAACCCGGTCTTTCTTTATTTGGTTGTATGATTTCTGATTTGTTATCTTCGGGATTCATCTGATTCCTACTCCTGGTAACGCAGGCGTACCAAATCCTGCAACTCTTCGGTGGATAGATCGGTAATCCAGGTTTCTCCAGCGCCAATCACTGCTTCAGCCAGTCCTTTTTTGGATTCGATCATTTCATCAATTCTTTCTTCCAGAGTGCCGACACACACAAATTTGTGTACCTGCACGTTTTTATTTTGCCCAATTCGGAAGGCACGATCAGTCGCCTGATCTTCCACAGCCGGGTTCCACCAACGATCGAAGTGAATGACGTGATTAGCACGTGTGAGGTTGAGGCCAATTCCACCAGCTTTGAGGGAAAGAATGAAAATTTGTGGTCCATTTTCATCTTCCATAAAGCGTTTGATCATCTGATCACGCATCTTGACTGGGGTGTTCCCATATAAAAAGAGAGTCTGGGTGTTTAAAGTAGCTGCGAGGTAATTGTTTAACATTTTACCCATTTCGGCGAATTGGGTAAAAATTAATACCCGATCTCCGACAGCAACAATTTCTTCCAACATTTCGACCAGTCGTTTGAGTTTTCCGGAGCGATTGTGCATTTCTTTGGCTGGTGGGATATTTCCATT
>CAYSFA010000155.1:0-7442 GCA_964430025.1 uncultured Anaerolineaceae bacterium
TTGATCCCTATCTTGTTGGTTCTGATCCCTTTTGAGTTGGGTTGGATCTGTTTTCAGGGATATCGCCGAAATGGAACGCTCTCGCTTAATGGAATCGTGGTTAACCGCGAACCATTACCTCTAAAAGTCTACCTCGCCATTATCCCCTTATTATTGCCATGGTCCGCGCTGATTTTTATGTCGCTGGGCGAATTTGACCAGGTGATTTTGCAAAACCTTTTTAATTGGCTACCAACCTGGTTCCAGTTCAGCTTGTTTTCCCCCGCAGATTACAGCCAGAGCGTTCGAATAATTACATTTATTCTTTTTCTAGTTGTAAATGGGGTAGCTGGCCCGATAGTGGAAGAGCTTTATTTTCGCGGGTACTTACTACCGCGTATGGAATACTCAAAGGGATGGGCGCCATTGGTCAATGTAGCGCTGTTTTCCCTTTATCATTTCTTTTCCCCCTGGCAGTTTTTCACGAGGATCTTGGCATTTTTTCCTTTGGCTTTCGTCGTTAGGTGGAAAAGAAATATCTATCTGAGTATGGTAACTCACTGTCTGTTGAATACCGGCTTCTGTTTCCTATCAGTGCGATCATTCTTTTAGTTATGTCTCTCTTAGCAGCAGAATCTCATAGGAAAGAAATAAGGGATTGACCTGTGACATGCTGGACACAAGAAGAGATGGATTCAAATCATTGGTCAGTTGATTCTGTTTTCTGGCTTTCTATTTGATATTCTTGTTCCCTAATAAGATTGATCAAGGAGTTTGGTAAATGATTTTCCCTAATTACCCAACCATTTCTTAGGGTAGGGGATGAATAACCGGACGCAGGTATTTGGCTGGGCTATCGACTTCGAAATGATCTGATATCCCAATTCCCCCAAAAATCTCCTTATTGAGCGTAATGGTGTTTCCAAGGTAAATCTCTAAACTGATCTTAAGATAGAAGACTATTTTCATAGTTCATATTACGATACTATAAAGTTCAAGTTTTTAAAAATGAAAAGGAAAAAGATCTGTAGAGAAATACACACATTATTTCTATTACTGCTCCACCTTTACTAAATAAATCTCAAAGGAGAAAGGAATACAAGATGCGCAAAAGAAAAACCACATTGTGGAAGATGATTATTGCAATAGTAATTATTGTGGTGGCTGGAATTAGTCTACTTATTTCCCTCACACATTGGAGTGCGGTTGACCTTATTAATAGTCCCTTCAGCTTGCTTGTCCCCGAGCACTCAGAGAATTACGAAAAGGTGATATTCAAAGTTCTGGCGAAAGAAACGGATGGATTCCCTCAGGTTATTACCCCTGAATTTATGAAAAAAGAAGGTTTAGTTTCCATCCTCCATGGCAGCATGTCGGAAGAAACTAACGGTCTTTTTGAAAGCTTTGTGGCCAATTCTTCAGAAGGAAAAGCAGCTCAGATCATCATCGCCTTAATTACAACGGAAGGTGATCCGATTTATATGAATGTTTTATTTGATCGAGTTCGCTATTTAACCGTTATAGACAGAACCCGTGACAGGTTTAAGGGAGATTACGAGAATAACGAAAACCTTCGCTATGATCACCTGAAAATATTTACCCATCCTGAGACGGGATCACAATTTGTCATTCTGACCAATGATTCCGACTTGACTTATGAAGAACTCAAAATTGCCCAAATTGGTTCTAATATGGAAGGTATTGATTCTTTTCAATTGTTTTCTTATTCCAAATAAGTCGCATCATTTCCACTCCATTTATTTGTAGAAAAGATTTGATGTGGAAAAACATTATGACCATGAATAATCCTAGGAATCCCCTCACATGATAGATATGATTAGATGTTATGTTGACGTTTGTTGCTCAATATCTACTGAAGCGCTAGCTGAGAATTTCCCAACCTATGTGAATTGGGTAAGCTCTCATAATTGTGAAAGGAAACATGTTTAGTGAATAATAAATTCAATTGGAAGACTACAACCATTCTCGCCGTATCTCTTTTGTTGGTTTTTGTGGTTACCAGGTATTGTTTGTCCGATTATTACACACCAGAATGGTCGGCAAGACATATTTTCTGGGTAGTCGCCATAATTGTTTTGTTCACATCTTTTTTAGATAAAGTGAAAATCTCCTTATCCACATTGACTGGTTACCTACTGGGAATGTTTGCGGGAGAACTGTTCGGAGGTTATCAAAAGAACGTACCTCCCCATTATCCACATTACGGATGGCTCATACTATTAATATTATGCTTTGTTTTTTGTTTGCTTGGTATATGGTTGCAAAAAAGGAAAAAACAAAGTCCTTAATGTTTTTGCGAACTCCTGTTTTATCTGGTTAGCAGAAGATAGAAACGATTCAAACAGAACAGCAGGAGCACCACCATTATGGCAACTATTCCAAATGGAATAGAAAGATGAATCTGAAGACCACCCAATGCTAATGGCACACTAATTCCGAAGGTAAAGACCAACAATTTTTTCTGAACCATTTCCAACTTTTCAAGGGATGAATGCTTGCGTTCATATCGAGATCGATTTATTTCGCCTGTTTCCCAGACTACCAGTGCCAGGGCAACTCCTGCTATCATTATCTCCTCAGGTAGTCCTAAAAACACCCCAGAAACTGAACCACAAAGCAGCAGAATCGAGATTGCCGAATAGAACCAGCCCAGGTTAAATTTACGCAAATTTCGTTGTTTCGTTATTACCGTTCTTTTATTAATTGACTTATTGACCTCATTTTCTGCGATATTTACGTTGCTATAATCCTGAGGTTTATCAATCACCTTTACACCCATTTTCCTGACTTTCCAAAGCAGAGCTTTTCGTTCTAATTCAGCGGCACGTACAGCCAGCGGGTGGTGTGAGCAATCACGAACAAATTTTACGGGATCCGGACTGACCACCAGCACCTGATAGCCACGAGCAAGAAGCCGGGTGATCGCAGGAAGATCGTTTTCGCGTAATGGGGTAATCAGAATTAACAGCGCGCGACTGGGGAATAATTTAACTGGTAAGTAGTTAATTGTACTGAGTGATACGTTTTCTCCAGGTTGTGAAGCTGCCAGTTGATTTTGGATGCGTGCCAGGTGATGCTTGCCTGACCCTGGAAATACACGGGTTATCGGATCACCCAACACCAGCAAGGAAAGTCGGTTTCCTTTTCGAATAATGTCTCCAGCAAGGGCAGCGGCAATTTGAATGGAATAATCAAATAGCTGCTCTTTTCCAGATTGTACATTTAAGGCGGAATTTCCATCAACAATTATGCCGACATCCGCCATTTCTTCCCTTTCAAACTCTTTACTGAAAAGTTGATTTGGATGGCGTGCAGAGAGACGCCAATGGATACTTCGCAAAGGATCACCCATTAAGTATTCTCGAATGCCAAAGAAATTAACGCCCGCACCAGGCTTTTTTGAATAATATAATCCTGGGGACATCAATGTATAGTCGGGTTTTAATTTAATTGGCTCCTCAATCAGTTCATCCGGAAGTACGACCACTTCTGCTTCAGTTGGCAGAACAAGAGTTTTTTCAAATAACGAGAACTGATCACTAACGCTAATCTGGATAGAGTCCCAGTAAAACTCCCCTTTGGGTGCGTGAAAAGTATATTGCATTTCAGCTTTACCCTGAAAGGCTAAACCCCTGAACCTCTGGTTGATTATGTTGGTTACTTGAATATTTGGGCTACAAGATTCATGAAATTGTAAAAACGGAATATACTGCCCATTATTTTCCACCGCTATGGTCATGGTGATCAGGGTGTTTGATTTGCAGCGATTATGACTGATGGTCCGAAAGGCACTCAAGTTTACATTA
Source organism: uncultured Anaerolineaceae bacterium (assembly GCA_964430025.1). GTDB lineage: Bacteria > Chloroflexota > Anaerolineae > Anaerolineales > Anaerolineaceae > UBA6170. The sequence continues at coordinate 3,807 of CAYSFA010000155.1, forward strand.
TCTGGAAAAGTTAATAGCCCTGCGAGGATATAAAGAAGGAAAGGTAAAGTCATCCACACCAAGGCTGCTCGCCTGCTTACCATTGCGATCAGGATCAGGGTGAGAATTATCAGAAGGAGTAAACGTAATTTTTTGGTCATTCTGACAGTGTCACAGGTACTGGAATGGATTGGATCACTTCATTCATGATGTCGTGGACATTTTTTCTGGATCCCCATAGGTTTGGATCAAGAATTATTCGATGGCTTAACACGCAATTGGCAAAAGTCTTTACATCATCCGGAAGAACAAAGTCTCTCCCTTGAATTGCTGCCCAGGCTTTTGAAATTTTTTGCAGTGCTAATGACCCCCTGGGGCTGGCGCCGAGATCTATCATTTTATGTTGACGGGTCTTCGCAACTAATTGGCAAATGTATCTTTGAATGTCAGGGTTGACGTAAACACCTTCCACATAACGACGCATAGCCTGGAAATCCTCCTCTGAGATAACAGGGGTTAATTCAAAGGCATCTTTTTTTCTTTCATTCCGTTGAGCAAGAATTTGAAGTTCATCTTCAAGGTCAGGGTATCCTACGGAAAGGCGAATCAAAAACCGGTCTAGTTGTGCTTCAGGTAATGGAAATGTTCCTTCATATTCGATGGGATTCTGGGTGGCAATAACAATAAATGGTGCGGGGAGCTTTATGCTTTCACCTTCAATTGATACCTGAGATTCCTGCATGGCTTCCAGCAATGAAGACTGGGTTTTTGGAGAAGCACGATTGATTTCATCAGCCAGTAAAATTTGTGAAAACAATGGACCCTTCCGCAAATGAAAACTTTTCTTGGTCGAGTCATAAATGTATCCACCGGTAATATCCCCCGGAAGGAGGTCGGGCGTAAACTGAATGCGTTTGAACTGTAGCCCTAACGCAATTGCAAAACTATTTGCGATCAACGTCTTTGCCAGACCAGGATTATCTTCAAGCAACACGTGCCCACCCGAGCACAAAAATGCAGCTAATAACTTGGTCAGGCATTCACGTTTCCCGACAACAGCTTTCTCGACTTCATCCAGGATGAGACTGGATTTTTGTTTAAATGTCTCAACCGATATTGACATTTCATAAATTTCAGTCATTGGTTAACTCCATTTTGTCTTCCATTGATTTTAAAATTTTGTTGATACTCATTTCCAACTCCGAATCACTTTTTACCTTCCTCCAGGAGAAACGCTGAAAAAAAGGAAGTCTACTCCAAGCTTTCCGAAACCATTCCAGAGGAGAGCGTTTATAAGGTGGTAATAGAATCATTTCTTTATCGTCTTTGAAATTAAGATCTTCCATAGAAAGAGCAAGGCTTTGCAAACTACGCTGCAACTGCAATCTGTCATCCTGGTCACTTTCAGCCGCCTGGATCAGAGTCTCCCAGTACTTAACCCGATCGTTATTTTTAAAAGTATTTTTATAAGCGGGTTTTATTAAATACTCATCGTTTTCCGGAAAAAAGCGAATGACAAACAGTAATGAGGCAAAAATAAGGAGTACCCAATAAGTCCATTGGCTAACAGATTGTAAGAGTCTCAAAATTAACCACAAGATTTTGGCGATTGGCTCAACCAAATAGGTTGAGAGAAACTCTGTATTCCAAAAAAACACAACAAATATCGCTAAAATTCCCAAAAATAAGAAAAATTGTAATTGTTTTTTCATTGGTCTCCTTGCTTTTTTATCTGACAGGCTTTCTGGATCGCGGATAAACAATTCAACGCATCTAGCTCATCCTGCTCAGTCAGGATTTGGATCCCGTAGCGTGCTTTTTCAAATAAAGACGTTAATTGTTGGATGGGCTCCCGCGGGATACCCTTGGAAATGAGATTTATCTCAAATTCTCGTGGGGTCATAGAATAGTCGCGATCAATTCCTCTTTCTTGCGAAATAATCCTTTCCATATTCAGGTAACATTTAATGATGACCTTGCCTAGATCTTCTCCCCCAGATAATGCTTGTATGGCTGACTCGGCTTCAACCGCCAATGGGTTTTCTTTTGGACTTCGTTTAAAAAGGCTCATAACCAGCCATCCGACCAGAAAAATACTAGTAAGCAAAACAATGATTTTTACCCAAAACAACATGTCCTCGGGAGGCTCTCCAATGGGTGCTGTTAAATAATCAAACTGCGCCGGTTCAGGAGAATCTGTTTGGCTTTGAACAGTAGAAGATGGAGTTCCTGGCAAATTCGGAAGAATGCTAAAAAACACGAATAATACCACCAAACTTCCAGCCAAAATCAGAATATGTTTTGTTTTTACTTTCTTGTACAATGCAATTAATAGCGCTAAAACAATCAGGACAATTCCAACAGCAAGTCCTATTTGTAAAACCCATGGAGACGAATTGATTGATGAATCCTTTGCTGATTGTGGAGATTCCATCTCCCCAGAATCCGGGGAAGCTCCAGGAAAAGGCAAGGCTGGTTGAAACGTGAGTTCCGGTAGACTAATTCCCAGGACCATTATGAAAACGATAGAGATAAGTATTATGAAAAGTGCTTGTCTACGAGTATCATTTTTCATAAGCGGGAAACATCTCCAAATCGTTTTGATTGGATTCTATGAACGGTAGGCACGAGGAGGTAAACTAAATTACTTAATATTGTAATCATCAATAATCACACATGTTGTAAAATTGCTAACCTTATTCAAGGAGCAATACGTTCTTAAATATTATGCCAACACATCCCTATAGAATGGTATAGGACGCCAGAATTGTAATACAATTTCTAAATCCAGTAAACCTTACTAGATTTTCAAGTTTATTCGGTTCCCATGCTGAAGAATTGAAAGAGATTTATCTGAGGAGAATATGGATCAACTATATTTTGAAACAGCATCAGAATTAAGGACATGGTTGCAGGAAAACCATGATAAATCCTCCGGTGTTTGGCTGGTTTTCTTCAAAAAAGAAAGCGACAAACCAACTTTGAACTACGAAGAATCCGTTGAAGAAGCCCTGTGTTTTGGATGGATCGATAGTGTCATCAAGAAAATTGACGAGTACAGTTACGTGAGAAAATTCACCCCACGCAAGGATGGCAGCAATTGGTCGAATCCGAATAAAAAACGGGTGAAAAAACTGATTAAAGAGGGGCGTATGACTGAGGTTGGTATGGCAAAGATAGAAATTGCCAAACAAAATGGAGAATGGGACAAACCGGACACACCCAGGCAGCAATTTGAAATGCCGGAAGAGTTTCATTTAGCACTGCAGAAGAATAAAAAAGCCAGGGAATTCTTCAATACGCTCTCCAAAACGGATCAAAAACCATTTATTATTTGGGTTGCCTCCGCTAAACGACCGGAGACACGAGAAAAGCGCATCAAAGAATCTATAGGCATACTTGAAAAAGGCCAAAAACTAGGACTCAAGTGATTCCAGCCCAGATCTTCTTTTTCATCATCCCATGAAAAAACTCTAAATTTCTTGATTGGTGGCGTTTTTCCCTTCTATGTTAAAATCCACCAAAAATACTTTGAGGAAATTGAATGAATGAAATGACACAAGCCAATAAAAAAGGTTGGGATGGTCTTGCCGCCACCCATTATCAGAAATATCACATTGAAAATTTGATGGCAAGAACACCACTGGTAAACGAAGT
>CAYSFA010000156.1:0-7383 GCA_964430025.1 uncultured Anaerolineaceae bacterium
CGTTATTGGCATGTTCGGGGGGACCGCCATGCCACGGCTTGCCTGGTTTGTCCGGGTTTCCTGTTTTTAGCATTTCTCCGTTCTCATCCAGGTTGGCACTTCTTCTCAATTGACCAATGCCACCTTGTTGACCGGGATGAAGACCTAAACTCTTAAAGTAATTTCCCCAACCCATTTCCTTAGCGGCCGCCAATACTTCTTCATATGACTGGTCCACATAGGAATTCTTGATGAGGAAATATGCTTTTGCAATTTCACCGAGACCATACGATTCTTGTAAAGCGAGAATCTTTTCAGTAGGCAACTCGGTTAACTTTGCAAGAAGTTCAACGACTGGATTCACCCCCACTTCTTCCGGTATTTCCACTTCAGGGGGTTCTTCATCTGCTGAAACCACGCTGATTGTGCCAAATAGTAAACCAACTACCAGGCAAATTGAAAACAACATACGAAAAATTTTCATAGGCAAATCCTTTCTCCTATAGACAATTCCATTATACAACCTTGAAATAAGATGTAAATAGGATTATTAAGGGTCGCTAGGTGTTTTCCAAATTTGTTAAGTGCTTAGAAAAGCGATTCGTGTGGGTTTTTCTCGTCCACTTTGGCCAGTGCGTAAGAAGCAATTGCCCCGACAACAAATAAAATCGCACAAACCAGAATTGTCCAACCAGATACCCCACTGGGAATGATCGCGATTGTTGAACCAACCACAACCCCCAGAATGAAGTGATACATGAAGGTGTAAGCTTTATTGAAAAGCCAATTAATTAATTTCGCGAAAATGGCCACACAAATAATTACTCCGAGTCCCAATGGAATGATGACCGCCAGATCCAATTGGCGAATACCACTTGCCATGGGTTGGTAGAGTCCAAGATAAATCAGAAAGTTTGAAGGGCTCATTCCGGGTACGATTAACCCAAGTCCCATAACCATGCCGCTGAGTAACCAGGTGAAAATGTTAAAATTGCTAATTGTTGTGGAGAGAGATTCTCCCCAGCGCATGAACGCTAAGGTGCCAGCGGCAAAAACCACCAGTACCAGCCAATGCCAGGGTTTGCGACCTTGTTTCCCGGCTGTCTTTAGTAAGGATGGAAAGGTTCCTACGATAAACCCCACAAACAGCCAAATGAATTGGGCGGGATAACGATCGAAGGCAAATTCGACCACCGCTGAAAAAGCGACAACCCCTAGGACGCCACCAATCCCGATGGGAATGAAATAAAGAACATTCTGTAAGAATTTATGGCGTATGTTAGCCAAGAAACGCACCAGGGGTTCATAAATACCAAAGACAACTGCCAGTACTCCACCGGACATACCAGGGAGTATTGCTCCAATGCCGATCAACATCCCTTTTATGAGTCGAACAACCCAATCAATTATTTCGTTGGATGAGGCTTTTTGTTCTTCTTTTTTTCCTGTTTGGTTGCTATCGGTCATTTTTCTCCACCTTGTAGTTATTAATTGCCATAGGCAGCCCAATGATTGTACTTGAAAGTAAGCTGGAATGACAAGAGGGATGCTAGCTGTTAGTTTGAAGATTTTCCAAAAATTTGAAATTTAAAAAAATTCGAGCATAATAGTCATGCAAGACACCTTAACGAAGCAACCAGGAGTGAATAATGAAACGTAAAATGCGGAGACAGGACCGCTTGATGAAGTTTGAAGACGCAATGCATTTGCTGACAAAAGCAGAATTTGGAGTTCTTTCCAGTGTGGATGAAGAAGGACAACCGTATGGTGTCCCGGTCAATTTTGTGTATGATGGTGATAAAAGCATTTATTTTCATACTGCCAGTGAAGGACATAAACTGGATAATCTGAAAAAAAACCCCAAAGTGTGTTTTACGATTATCGGGGATGTGCGGGTAATGGATTGGAAATTCACGACCGCGTATGAAAGTGTGATTCTTTTTGGTGTTGCAGAGGTAGTGGAAGGGGAAGAGAAGCAACACGCACTCAACAGAATTGCACTGAAATATAGTTTGGATTACATGGATAAGTTTGAAAATGAGATTGATAGGTTCTTACAATCTACCAGTGTTGTAAAAATATCCATCGAGCATATGAGCGGTAAAGCACGACCTTATGAGGAGAAGTAACTACCTTTCTTTTTTCTCAGATAAAGGGTCAAGAAGAACGTACTACCTGTGATAAAATCTAAGCATTGAAGGAAACCAAATAGAAAGCAGTTTCAGACAGCTAAATGCTTTTATTGATTGTCTCTTTTCTCATCTTCATAATCATTGCACTTCAACTGAACAGGTACGTCTGCTATCAAAGACTCTTCGATTGGGGGATAGGGTTATTTCTGGTTTTCTTTTCGATCATTATCTTTGTCATGACCATCTCCGGATTGTTTTATCAGATGAACAATCCATGGGCTGTGTTGGGATTTCAATTCGTTTTCTTGGTGATCACCAGTTTGGTGACACGTTATTGGATGATTCCAAAGCAAGAATCGTTTCCTTTTAAGATACCCAAATTCGACTTAAAAACAAGGAAACCTTCCTTCCCGGAAGCTCTCTTCTTATTGATTACCGTTGGGGTAGCTGTCCTTAACTTTATCTATGTCTTATTTGTTCCCCCAAATAATAATGATTCATTAGCCATACACCTGGCACGCATTGGCATGTGGGATCAAACCGGAAGTTGGTTGCCCTGGAACACCAAGGTGGTATGGCAACTAAGCTTTCCTTTCAACGCGGAAGCCTTTAGCTATTGGACTTTGTTGTTCTCGCGAGGGGAACATCTACTTGGGTTAATCACTTACATTTCCGGGTATCTTTCGATTCTGGTGGTTTACAAACTTGCCCAGGAAGTTACCCAAAAACGGGGGATTGCTCTGATTTCTGCGCTCACTTGGGCAGCTTTCCCAGTTGTGCAGCTGAACTTCACCTCCACTCGGCATGATCACCCCAGCTCTTTGCTGATCCTGACAGCTATTTACTTTTTCTACCAGCATTTGAAACAAAGAAATTTAAGCTATCTGGTTTTATCTGGGCTGTCGCTTGGGCTTTCTATAGGGACGAATTATTCCGTTGCAGGGTATTTACCGGGAATAGCAATTTTGTTTGTATTGTATTGGGTGGTTTGTAAACGGATTACTTTCAGAGAAATGGTTATCATTGGGGGAGCGTCATTATTGGCATTTCTCTTGTTTAGCTCTCCAGTTTTTATAAGCAATATGGTTTCTTTTGGGTCACCTCTTGGACCGGATGCGTTGGAAATGACATCACAAGCCTCTGCCCTGGAAGATTCAAGCAAAATTGAACACATTGGGTTGATGGCAGGTCGGTGGGGATACCAGATTGTAGACTTTCAAGGAATACCTGAGCCGTATCTTGGAAAAATGATGCAAATGAAAGCAGTCATTCCCGAGGGGATCGCCGAACGAAGCGGAGTCTCCCTTGAAAAGAACAGTTCATTACTAAACCAACATGTATTTAATTATGAAGAACATATTCCCTTTTCCGAGGATTCTTCCTGGTTTGGGCTCGTTGGAACCTTTGTGTTTTTTGTTGTTTCGATTTATGTCCTTGTGGTAACTGTCAAAAAGAAACATCCACTGATGGTGTTCACAAGTATTTTTATCATTACCACCCCTATAGCATTTTCTTTCGTGAGACCTGGCTGGACGCCTTATGATGGCCGGTACTTCATCATCTTATTTGCCATGCTATGTGTGGGGCTGGCTGCGTTAGTAGACAATCTCCCTAAATTGCTTTCCGGTATTCTCATCTACGCAATCACGATTCTCTCCATCGTCATCTTGCTGCTTTCCATCTACGAAAACCCGGCAAAATCTTTCTGGGGATATAAAGCCTTCTGGAAAATTCACCGATTTGATGCCATTTCTGCGCAATCTTATGACACCAAGGAAATGATTTATTTGGTGGATCAAACAGTGCCAGAAGATGGAGTGCTGGGAATTGCCACCTCCACAGATATTTATTATGAATATGGTTTATTTGGTGAACATTTCACCCGCACGATCGTACCGATCAACCCCGATGATTTGGTTTGCGACCCAGCTTGGTTGGATGGAAAGGGTATCGAATACCTGCTCATCGATTATGGGGAGGATGGCTATCCTTCCTGTTCCATGGGAGGTTATCAGGATCTCAAGAGTATGAAAAATTGGATCGTATTTGAACGATAACACCCGTATAATAGAATTTACAAATAGAGGAATTAGGAATGGATTTTTTCTTTGAAATTCACAAGGATTTACCACGAGAAGGGCCAGGAGATTCAGACTCCACCCGTAAAGCCTATCGTAAACTGAACGCGTTACCTGAAATTCCTCATATTCTTGATTTAGGTTGTGGGCCAGGAGCACAAACCATGGATCTGGCTGAAGTATCTGAGGGGATAATACAAGCCGTCGATACCCACCAACCATTTTTGGATGTGCTCCAACAGAAAGTAAATGATGCTGGCTTGCAGGATCGCATCACGTTGCATAATCAATCAATGAAGAATCTCAATTTTCCTCCCGCCAGTTTTGATCTGATCTGGTCGGAAGGGGCGATTTACATCATGGGGTTTGAAAAAGGGTTACAAAACTGGAAATCCTTCCTGAAGCCGGAAGGGTATATTGCAGTGACCGAGGTCTCATGGTTAAAACCAGATCCTCCGCATGAAGTAAGAGAATTCTGGCAAAAAGGCTATCCGGGGATGAAAAGCCTGGAAGATAACCTGAAAATCATCTACGATTGCGGTTACTATCTGACTGATTACTTTGCCTTACCAACCACCAGTTGGACGGAAGAGTATTACAAACCAATGTTAAATCGAATTGAACTGTTACGTGAACAGTACAAAAATGACCCTCAAATGCATGCCTTTTTAGATGAAGAACAATTCGAAATGGATATCTACAATAAATATTGTGATTACTATGGCTATGTGTTCTACATCATGCAGAATAAACTTAAAGAACAAAATTAAGATGAATACCTCTCTTTGGATCATTTCCCAGAGAGAGGTATTCAATTGAATTCGAGGGGTGGAGGACTTAGGGTTTTAGTTTTGCTTTGATTCCATTGATGAAGCGTTTCGCGGCAGGTGTTGAGTTGGGGCTGAATTCAGCCACTGAGACCTCTTCCACGCGGGGTTCAACCCGGCTGCGATAAATTTCCACTTCCTGTTTCAAAGCTTCCATCTTTACCTTGGCGCTCATCAATTCTGTGTCCATCTCTTTAATTTTCTTCAACTGGTTGGTGATTTCTAATTTGCGTTTTACTCTTCCAGGCATTCCCACAAACTGACTGATTAATACACCAGCCAGAATGGCTAACAACACTACAAATGCCAGAGAATGCTCAAGATCCCAAACCAGGAAGGTGACGGTTACGAGCGCGGTGTTCTGAATCGTAAATACGACGGCGACCAAGGCGATGATGAGTGCTAGAACTAAGAATATTTGCATAATGTCCTCCAATTTTTAGTAACACAATACGTTTGTCCGATTCCTGCAAACAATCACTTTTTGAAGGCAGGCTTGAACATATCCAATATGTTGCAATTTTCAGGCCAATTTTCAGGTGAACCAGAGAGCGAAGTGTCTATGAAGTAGACATAAAAGGAAAGGCTGCTGTACAATTAAAGGAATTGATGTAGAAGTGAAGGGAAAGAATGACTCAGCAGACGATCTGGCAGGAAAATTTCGAAGTTCGATCACATGAAACTGATTTTGCAATGCGCTGGAAACCCGCTGCATTTTTACGGGTAATGGAAGAAATCACCGTTCACCATTCATTACACTTAGGAGTGGATTATTACAGCTTGCAGGAAATGAATTTAGCCTGGATATTGGTGCGAACGAAAATCCGTTTTTATGAGTTTCCTCCTGTCGGCACCAAGATCATTGCACAAACCTGGCCGCGAGGCTGGCAGCAGAAGATTTTTGGGATGCGTGATTATTCAATTGCAAATGAAAAGGGGAAATCGGTAGCCCATGCCACCACTGCCTGGTTATTGGTCAATACCAAAACCCGACGGTTTGTGAAACCAGAAACTTTGACGGTAGCACTGCCAGACAACGAGGGGCGCTTTATTCTGGAAGAAAGGTTAGACAAACTCACCCATCCGGTGGGGATGTCCAATGAACATGTCTTTAAAGCGGGTTATTCAAGCTTGGATCTGATGGGACACGTCAACAACACCCAGTATATGGATTGGCTGTGTGATTGTTTCCCCATCTCATTTTGGAAAAAATACCAATTTGAATGGATGCAAATAAATTATAGCAACGAGGTGAAACCTGAGGAAAGCATTGATATCACCATCACAGAGCTTGATGATCATAAAGGTGTTTTTTCTGCAGTGGGCACGAATCAGGATACAAACCTTACTGCATTTGAAGCACAGTTTGCTTTTAAACAAGTAAATTAAAACGGTGAGAAAAAAGAAACCGCCTGATTGTCAGGCGGTCATTTTAATTTTCGATGTTGGGGATTAAGCTTTCTAGAATGCGTTGTCGACGGTCCAGACTTTCCAAACCTTGCCAGCCAGATCAGGGCTTGGGGTAAGGGTTGGTTTGCCGGGAACCCAACCAGCGGGAGTAACTTCACCAGTGGCGACGACATGTTGGAATGCGCGTACCTGCCGGAGCAATTCGTTAACGTTACGCCCAACTTCCGGGGTCATCACTTCCATGGCGCGGATATTGAAATCCGGGTCGATAATGAAACGTCCGCGAATATCAACACCGGCTTCTTCATCATACACACCATAAACGGTGCCAACACGACCACCAGCATCTGAAAGCATTGGGAATGGTACCCCACCTTCCACCATTTTAGAGAGTTCCTCTTCCTGCCAGATCTTGTGTGAGAAACGGCTATCGGTGGAGATGGCTAAACTTACTACACCTAATTTTTCCAATTCTGAATGTTTGACGGCAACTGCCGACAATTCAGTCGGTCAGACAAAGGTGAAATCACCTGGATAGAAACAGATGACGATCCATTTTCCTTTGTAATCCGATAAACGAACATTTTTGAAACCACCCTCGAAGTAAGCGCTTAGCTCAAAATCCGGGGCAGGTTTTCCTACTCTTGCTAACATTTTCGGTACCTCCTTTTTGACTTGTGGTTGATCAGCTGGTGTATCTGCTTGTGGCATAATCACACCTGCTGTTGGCTTTACACAACCATCTTTTGCTTGAGCCATATAACCTCCTTTGTTCCCCAACACATTTTAGATTTAGTATACAATATTTCTTACATAAACATAAGTAATGTGACGAAATTGTGACAAATTTAATAAAAAACAGGAGAATTGTCTTTTTCAGGTTGTTGCTATAATCAATGATACAAACATCAATCATAAAGCTTGGAATGCCATGATTTATTTAACTCAAATTCATTG
>CAYSFA010000157.1:0-7310 GCA_964430025.1 uncultured Anaerolineaceae bacterium
ATGTCCCAACACTGCCTGTATATTCTCGAGTGAGACCCCATTTTCAATCAATGTCTTGGCGTGCCAATGACGAAATGCGTGCGGACTGGTGAAGTATTTCTCCCGATCCAACCCAGCAAGACCAGCAACCTCCTGGACAATCCGCCAGGCAGAGGTACTCGATAATCGTGCTCCATATCCCTTTTTCGCATTTCTGAAAAAGGACTGTGAATTATGTCGTCGGTTATTGCTCTTTCCATGCTGGATCAGAATCCACGGTGAATGATCATCTCGGAGTTCCAAATACTCATCGATCACCAGAATAGTATCTTTGCTCAGGCGTGTATGGGCAATTCTGCCAGTTTTTTCCATCCGTAATTCCAGCCGACCATTTTGAACACGGGCGTCATCCACATTTTTCTTTGTTAATTGGCATAAGTCTCCGATACGTAAAGCAGTCGCTCGTAGCAACACCACCAGTGCTCGTTTCCGCAACACCTCCAGCTTATCAAGCTGTTTTCTGGGTAATTCGACTTTCATCACCGTTTCCAACATCCGGTTTCCGAAATCTTCCGGTAATCGTTCATGTCGTGAAGTTTGTTCTTCCGGGTTACCAATTAAAGAGGTTCTGCTGGCTTCCTGTTCCTCGTCCCGTGTAAATTGAATCCACCCGGAATAGTTCGCACGCCAAAAGCGTAATGCCGCCCGCAACACCGAAATATACAAACGTCGTGTTGAAATTGAGTAACCACGCCGGTCTTTCATCCAACCACCAAATTGGACAACAATATTTTTTTCAAGTTCGGTGGTAGCTACCTTCCCCATAGCTTGGTCGTTTAGATATTCAAAGAAAGCATCCAGCCCTCTGAAATACAGTCTTCGTGTGTTTTCATTCTCAAATTGCACATTATTCTTAAAGGTGATTATGGCATCTTCAACACTAGGGGACATGTATTAAATTTACCGTATATTTCGAATACATACAACTTCCCATAGGTTCACCTTTCACTATCAAAATTTCAATGCGATATAATCTAATAATGCAAAAGCTATTGAGGTCGTATTATACATTTCACTTTCGGCATGATCTCCAGGCTGCACTTACCGTAGCATTAATCGCCATTCCCCAATCCATGGCGTATGCATTAATTGCTGGCATCAATCCCATTTATGGGTTGGTTGGTGTAATCATCCCAGCCATGATCGCCCCTATATTAGGGAGTTCTTCCTACCTGGTAACCGGGTTATCCAACGCAATTGCGATCACGACCGCAGGCGTTCTGGCAGGATATACAGGGGCCTCCGAATATCTTTCAATGGTTTTTGCCCTGGCACTGATTAGTGGGTTAGTAAAATTGCTGATGGGTTTATTTCGATTAGGATGGATTACTCGTATCATTTCCAATTCAGTTTTGACTGGTTTCTTGCTGGGGCTGGGGTTACTCATCATCATCAACCAGATCAGCCCATTAACTGGAATTCCACGACCAGAAGCATCCATTGGGATATTTACTTTGGCAGAGGAATTCACCCAGTTAAATTTGGTGAATCCCAGAGTGATAATCGTTACGATAATCTCATTACTGGTGTTAGTAGCAATGCGAAAAGTCGATCGACGATTCCCTTCAGAAATGATCGTAATTGTTTTGGCTTCAATCTTTGTTTCACTTCTGGGATGGCGTTTTCATGGAGTGCGAATAATTGCGGATTTAGGAGATTTCCCATCTTTTGGACTGAAAATTTTTCTCCCCATTTTTTCCTGGGAGGATTGGAAATTTCTGATCCCTGGTGGGTTGGCTGTTGCACTTATGTCGATGGTGGAAGCCCTGACAGTTTCAAAATCTGTCGCTTTATCCAAAGGGCAGCACCTGGATGTTTCGAAAGAATTAATTGGTCAGGGGATTGCTTCGTTGGTCGGTGGTTTTCTACATGCTCCTCCTTCTTCTGGGTCTACCGCCAGGACAGCGGTTAACATAGGGAGTGGCGCGAGAACAAGAGCTTCCGCGGCAATGTCGGGGTTGTTGGTTCTTCCAGCGGCTTTGTGGCTTAAAGATTTAATTCAATTCATTCCTCTGACAGCCTTAGGGGCAGTGGTGGTGGTTTCAGCAACCAGAATTGTTAATTGGCGGCATGTAAAGCTGACCTGGAATAGCAGTATGACAAGTCGTTGGGTAATGATTGTGACCTTTTTGGCCACCTTGGTTTTTCCCTTGCAACAAGCAATCTTCATGGGGATTGGTTTATCACTGATCTTCTATTTATATGAAAGCAGCCAATTAAATGTAAGTTACTTGCGCGTTGAGAAGAATGGGAAATACTACGAATATTCTGAATTACACTTTTGGGAAGACGATAAACCGATCGTCTTAATGAGTGTTGAAGGTCCACTGCATTTTGCAGCGGTAGATGTGTTTGAAAAGCATCTTGATCATGCGCTCGAAGTTGGTGCGAAGGTGGTTATCATTCGGTTAAGAAGTGCGCAAATTGTAGCCAGTACAGCCCTAGCCGTTTTGGCTTCCGAAATCAGACATGCTCACCTCATGGATGCCCATATTCTGATATGTGGGGCGGATAAAAATTTATGTCAACATCTGCGCGATTCCGGGCTGATGGAAATGATAGGAGAAGAAGCGGTGTTCCCAGCTTCACACCAAATTTTTGAAGCCACACAAAATGCAATTAAATATGCTGAAACTTTGTTTAGATTATGACTTGTAATTGTTAGACAAATATGTTAAAAACAAGGATATGTTATTGATTGTCAGACAATTAATCTCGGAAATCCCCACTAATTAATGGCTTAATTTGATGAGCGATTTTTACTCGTCACTTAACAAAACAATTATTCGTACTATCTCTTTTGTTTTTACGAGAAAGTATCATTCTATTGAATTTAACGTAAAATTATAATCAGACTTTATTGGTAAACAAAAAGAAAAAATTATAACCAAAATCAAGGTCTTCCCCCTGAAAGGAGGAAAATAATTCGGATGCGAATACGTTGGAGTTCAATATTTGATGCACTTTTACCGTTACTCGCGACATTAGCCGCGTTGGCAGTTGGGGCAGTGATGCTTCTTTTGTTAGGTGCCAACCCATTTGTAGCTTATGGAGCTTTGGTGGAAGGCGCGTTCGGAAGCTTTAATGCAGTTGCAGACACAGTTGTAAAAGCTACCCCTCTGTTGTTGGTCGGCATTGGAATTTGTATTGCTTTTAGAGCTGGTGTGATCAACATCGGTGGCGAAGGACAGATGATTTTGGGTGGATTAAGTTCCATTGCGCTGGGTCTGGCGTTTCCGGATGCCCCCGGGATATTGATGATCCCGGTGGCAATGCTGGTCGGGTTTGCCGCAGGTGGTTTATGGGGCGGTATCCCTGGTTACCTGAAAGCCCGCTTTAATGTAAATGAAATTCTCAGCACAATCATGTTGAATGTGATCGCGGTGCAATTGATGAACCTTCTTTTACGTGGGCCATTGATTCAACCAAATCAAAAAGGTGCGGCTGCTATTCCACAAACTGAACGGTTAGCAGCTGCATTTGATTTACCAAGATTAGTTCCAACACGATTACATCTAGGTGCATTAATTGCAATTATCCTGGCAGTGGGGGTCTATTTCTTTCTGTGGCGCACGACCATTGGTTATCGTATTCGAGCTGTTGGCTTAAATGCCGCAGCATCGAAATATGCAGGAATTAAAGTTAATCGTTATATTGTTTTATCGCTCATGTTGAGCGGCGCTTTTTCTGGTTTGGCAGGTGCTATTCAGGTTTATGGAGTCAACCACTTCATGATCACCGATGGTTCCGCAGCCAGTTTCACAGGTTCAGCAGGGTTTAATGGGATTGTAGCAGCGTTATTTGGCCAATTACATCCAATTGGCACAATTCCCGCCTCCTTCCTGTTTGGAGCCCTTCTGGTTGGGGCTAATAAAATGCAAAGGGTGGTGCAAGTGCCAGCCGCACTGATCACCGCCTTAAATGGCCTTGTGGTTGTGTTTGTTGTATCCAGTGAAATTTGGCGTCGAAAGAACGCAAGAAAACGTGCTATCAAGGAATTGGAGGAAAAGCTGGCTGCAGCACAAAAAGAACCAACTCCTCAACCTGTAGGAGGTGAGTGATATGGATGATCTCTTCACTGGGTCGGTATTAATCGGTTTACTCGCTTCTGCAATTCGTCTTGCAACTCCTTACCTCTATGCTGCGATTGGTGAAACATTTGGGCAGCGCAGTGGCGTTCTCAATCTTGGGGTGGATGGCATGATGTTAATGGGGGCTTTTTCAGCCTTTTATGTGGTTTTCAAAACCGGAGATCTGGTAGGCGGTGTCTTACTGGCTGCACTGGTTGGTTTGATTATGGGGCTGATCATGGCATTCATTAGTGTCACCTTGAATGCAGAACAAGGGATCAGTGGAATTGGTGTTTATCTATTTGGTTTGGGTATGAGTGATTTACTATTCCAGAAACTGATCAACAATGTTCAGACAGTCAGTGGTTTTCCGGTAGTCCCAATACCATTTTTGAGTGATATTCCGATCTTAGGCCCAATTCTTTTTACGCAGAATGCGTTGGTGTATGGTGCCTATATTCTAGTACCGATTGCCTGGTTTGTTCTTAATAAAACAACATTAGGGTTAAAAATAAAAGCAGTTGGGGAGAACCCGGAAGCTGCCGATACCTTAGGTGTTAGTGTCGCGAAAGTTAGATATTTTACCGTCACACTGGGCGGCATGTTATCCGGAATAGCTGGAGCATCGCTTTCCATTGCATTATTAAACGTATTTCAATTCAACCTTACCAATGGGTTAGGTTTTATCGCGATTGCCTTAGTTTACTTCGGAGGATGGAGACCAACCTGGGTGTTACTTGGTTCGTTGATCTTTAGTTTTGTTAATGCTTTGCAGATTTGGGTGCAAGTAGTGGGGATTCCGATCCCCTCCGACGTTGCCGTCATGACACCCTATATCTTAACAATCGTTGTGCTTGTATTATCTGCACAGCGGGTTCGTCCACCGTCGGCTTTATCCAAAGCCTATGAGCGGTTGGAATAAATTTGTGGAGTCCTGGGGTTGTCCCTGGATGTTAGAATAATTTTTTCAGGAGGAAAAATGAAAAAGTTAGGCAAATTAGTAGTTTTATTAATGCTGGTCGCCGTTCTCGCAACAGCTTGTGGTCCCGCCCAAGAAGCTGCTCCGGCAGGATCTGAGGGTCCTTTCAAAGTGGCAGTAGTCACCCCTAGTGCCATTAACGACCTGGCGTTCAGCCAAAGCATGTATGATGCTCTGGTTACAATTCAGGCCGAAATGGGAGAAGAAAATTTTGAATTTGTAGTTTCCGATAGTATGTTTGTTGTGGATGATGCCGCGACAGCGATCCGTGATTATGCCACGCAAGGGTATGATTTGATCGTAGCTCATGGTTCACAATACGGTGCTGCTCTTCAAGAGATTGCCCCTGACTTCCCCGAAACAAGTTTTGCCTGGGGTACCGCTGGTGATACATTTGGATTGCCCAATGTGTTTGCCTATGAAGCTTTCTCTCAGGAAGGTGGTTATGTCAGTGGTGTATTAGCTGCAGCTCTCAATAAAAGTGGCGTGATCGGTGTAGTTGGTCCTGTTGAAGTTGGTGATGCAAAGTTATATGTTGATGGATTTGTTGCTGGAGTGAAAGCCACCAATCCAGACATTACCGTAAACGTCAATTACACAGGTTCATTCAGTGATGTTGCTCTGGCATCAGAAGCTGCTCAAACCCATATTGGTGCTGGTGCTGACGTCATGTCTGGTTCAGCTCAAATGGTCGTGGGTGCTGTTGGTGTTGCTAAAGAAAAAGGTGTTCTTTGGTTTGGTACCCAGGCAGATCAGGCCTCTTTGGCACCAGAAATCGTTGTTGCCTGCCAAATCTATGATTGGACAGTGGTATTACGCGATATGATCGGTCTTGTCAAAGATGGCACACTCGGTGATAAAGCTTATGCATTATCTCTGGAAAATGAAGGCCTTAAGATGGTTTACAATCCCGGTTATGCTTTACCGGATGATGTAAAAGCTCTTGGTGATGCAGCCGCTCAAGGTATTGTTGACGGAACTGTCACTATTGGTGTTGGTGGAAAATAATAGTTAAAGCAAACCATTGTGCAGGGCGAAGTCCCTGCACAATGGCTTTTTCAGGTAGGTGAAAATGACTCAAAAACAAATTCTTCCCTCAGGACATCCCCGAATAGATTATTTAGAAATGCGCGGAATTGTTAAGAGGTTCCCTGGTGTTCTGGCAAACGACCATGTAAATTTCGAAGTTCGCTCCGGTGAAGTACATGCGCTCCTTGGGGAGAATGGTGCAGGAAAAAGCACCTTGATGAAACAATTGTATGGTCTCTACCATCCTGATCAAGGAGAAATCATTTTTGATGGGGAATCCAAGGTGATTCATTCACCAAAGGATGCAATTAATCTTGGAATTGGAATGATCCATCAACATTTTATGTTGGTTGATTCCTTAACTGTCGCTGAAAATGTAGCACTTGGTTTACCCTCTTCCAGAGGGATATTAACCGATTTAGACCGTGTTACGGAAAGAATCAACGAATTAGCGAAAGTCTATGGTCTGGATGTAGAACCTGATGCCTACATCTGGCAACTATCTGTTGGGCAACAACAGAAAGTTGAAATTATTAAAGCTTTATATCGTGGGGCGGCACTGCTCATTTTAGATGAACCAACTGCGGTGCTAACCCCTCAGGAAGTGGATGATTTCTTTGTCACCCTGACCCAAATGGCAAAGGATGGACACGCCCTTATTTTTATTTCTCACAAATTACACGAAGTAATGGCGTTTACACACCGGGTCACCGTGTTAAGAGATGGAAAAAACGTTGGCACGGTAAATACATCGGATACGAGTAAGAGCGCATTAGCAGAAATGATGGTTGGAAGACCATTGAACCTAATTCGAAGTCATAAAAATGTAGATTGTGGAAAGCCACGATTGAGGATTAATAATCTTTCCTCTATGAGTGACCGTGGTACCCCGGCATTAAAAAACGTTTCATTGGAAATCTGTGCAGGTGAAGTGCTTGGGTTGGCAGGTGTATCTGGAAATGGTCAACCTGAATTGGCACAAGTGATTACCGGGTTGCGACCAGCTACTTCAGGAAAAATTTTTATTGATGATGAAGAGACAACCGACCTGACCCCAATGCAGGTGATCGATAAAGGGTTGGCTTATATCCCCGAAAAGAGAAATGTGGATGGTCTCATCAAAGAATTCAGCGTTGCTGAAAACCTGATTATGCGAGATTTGGATCAGGAGATTTACTCCAAGAATTCTTTTT
>CAYSFA010000158.1:0-7291 GCA_964430025.1 uncultured Anaerolineaceae bacterium
GTCCCCTGTTTCCTGTCCCCTGTTTCCTGTCAACTGTTTCCTGTCAACTGTCCCCTCATCCCGCTTGCATTAATCCCCCATAAACTCCTATAATTAACCCACCACCGCATGCACACGAGGAGGAAAGCCATGCCCGCTCCTGAGATCATCCATCATCTCGTCCAACAATTTCAAGACAACCGCGATGCCTACCGCTCCGGCCAATATAACGAAGCCCAACTCCGCCAGGAATTCCTCAACCCCTTCTTCGAAGCCCTTGGTTGGGATGTCGCCAATCGCAAAGGCTTTTCCATCAATTACCGCGAGGTGGTGCATGAGGACTCCATCCACATCAAAGGCAGCCCGCATGCCAAAGCTCCCGATTATGCCTTCCGTCTGGGTGGGGTACGCAAGTTCTTCGTCGAAGCCAAAAAACCTGCCGAAGATATCCAGAACGACCGTGAACTCGCCTACCAGCTCAAGGTCTACGCCTGGAACGTCGGCTTACCCCTCTCGATCCTCACCGATTTCGAGGAATTCGCCGTTTACGACTGCCGTAACAAACCAAACCCCACCGACAGCCCCGCTGCTGCGCGCATTCTCTACCTCAACTACCAGCAATTCATCGAGAAATGGGAGGAGATCGAAAACGTCTTCTCCCCGCTCGCCATCCAGAAAGGCGCTTTCGACCGCTACGCCAGCGAAACCACCAGCCGTAAAGGCACCACCAAAGTGGATGATGCCTTCCTGGCAGACATCGAGCAGTGGCGCACCTTGCTGGCTCGCAATATCGCCCTGCGAAACGAACACGTCGTCAATGAACGCCAGCTCAACTACGCCGTGCAAATGACCATCGACCGCATCATCTTCCTGCGCATCTGCGAAGATCGTGGGATCGAACCCGAAAACCAGCTGCTCGAGATGAGCAAACAGCGTGGCATCTACCCTCAACTGGTCGCGCTTTACCAGCGGGCCGACATCAAATACAACTCCGGGCTCTTCCATTTCAAACAGGAGAAGGGCGGCAGTGAGCGCATCGACAAACTCACCCCCACCCTCGAGATCGATGACAAAGTCCTCAAAGAGATCATCAAAGACCTCTACTACCCCTGCCCCTACATCTTCAAAGAAATCCCGGTCGAGATCCTCGGGCAGGTCTATGAGCAGTTCCTCGGCAAAGTCATCCGCCTGACCCCCGGCCGTCAGGCAAAAATTGAAGAGAAACCCGAAGTGCGCAAAGCCGGCGGCGTTTACTACACCCCCAGCTACATCGTCGACTACATCGTCCAAAACACGGTCAGCAAACTGGTCGAGGGCAGGACCCCCGAGCAGGTCAGCCAGCTCAAAATCGTCGATCCGGCCTGTGGATCGGGATCCTTCCTGCTGGGTGCTTTCCAATACCTGCTCGACTGGCACGAAAGCTGGTACCTGGCCTATGACCCCGCCAAATGGGCAAAGGGCAAACTGCCTGCCCTGATCCCCACCGCGGATGGTGGCTGGAAGCTGACCACCGCTGAGAAGAAGCGCATCCTGGTTAACAACATCTACGGGGTGGATATCGATGCCCAGGCAGTGGAGGTCACCAAACTGAGCCTGCTCCTTAAAGTGTTGGAGGAGGAAAGTGGCCAGCTCAGCCTGGGATTGGAACGAGTGCTACCCGACCTGAGCGACAACATCAAATGCGGCAACTCCCTGATCGGTTGGGATTACTTCGAAGGGCAGCTCATCCCCGATGAGAAAGAGATTGAACGCGTCAACCCCTTCGACTGGCAGCGCAACTTCCCGCAGGTCTTTGCCCAGGGTGGCTTTGATGCCGTGATTGGTAACCCACCGTATATCCGTATTCAAGCGATGAAGGAATGGGCTCCAAATCAAGTGAGGTTTTACAAGACGAAATATATTGCAGCAAGTAAAGGAAATTATGACATATATGTTGTTTTTGTTGAAGTGGGGCTGCAACTGCTCAGTCAAAGTGGTTTATTGGGTTATATCATTCCCCATAAATTTTTCAATGCACAATATGGTGAATCTTTAAGAACGATTATATACTCCAAATTAATGAAAATAGTTAACTTCGGTTATCAACAAGTGTTTAGTAATGCAACCACCTACTCATGTTTAATATTTATTAGTAAAAATGATCAAACAAAATTTGAATATGTTGAAATTTCAAACATCCAAGATTGGATACTCGAAAACAAGGAAATCGTTTCTATTAATGATAATACAAAATTAGGTGAAACCTCATGGGTTTTTGGATCCAAAAACAAGGTTAATTTATACAGCAAATTAAATTCTATCAAAACGAAATTAGCTGATGTTACCGATAGAATATTTCAAGGAATAAAAACAAGCGCAGATAAAATTTTTATTGTTGAAGAAATCGAAAAAAAGGAAAAATTTTCAAAAATTTATTCATATGAAAAAGACAATGAATATTATATAGAAAAGGACTTACTTCATCCATTAATAAAAGGTGGTAATAGTAAACGATATAAAATTTTACCAACCTCAAAATTGTTAATATTTCCGTATAAAAAAGTTAATGAAACTAGTTTCGAATTGATTTCAAAAAGAGAAATGAAAGAGAAATTTCCAATGTGTTGGAATTATTTACTCGAAAATAAATCATTCCTTGAAAGTAGAGAAAATGGAAGAATGTCTGGAGACAAATGGTATGGATATATTTATCCAAAGAATTTTTCTGTTATTTCAAATCCAAAAATATTTACACCTGATATAGCCCCCTTATCTTCCTTTTCTCTAGATATTGACGGATCATTTTATTTTACAGGTGGTGCTGCCGGTGGTTATGGAATATTAGTAAAAAATGAGTATTCTAGAAATTACATTCTTGGAATACTTAATAGTAAAGTGTTGGAATGGTTTTTGCATCAGTACTCAACACCAATGAGAGGTGGTTGGTTTAGTTATGAATCGAGATATATCCAATCTCTTCCAATTTACAAAATAAATTTTGCCAACCCCAAAGAAGTCGAACAACACGATCGCATGGTTTCCCTCGTCGAACGCATGCTCGACCTGCACAAACGCGAATCCTCTACCCCGCAAGAAGCCGAAAGCATCAAACGCCAAATCGCCGCCACCGACGCCGCCATCGACAAACTCGTCTACGAGTTATACGGCCTGACCGATGAGGAGATCAAAATTGTGGAAGGGGAATTGTAAATCTATTTCCAATCACGAATTTTTTCTTCAATGATCAAAGTATTTCTATCTAGATAAGTTGTATTTTTATTGGGTTATATTCTCGGTTGGCATAAGCATCAATAAAAATTGGAATATAATCTTCGTCTTCCTCTGGTTTACACAAAGTAAATAATTCCATTCCAGTTGTTGTTAACTGTCTGAAAAATAGTAGAGATTCTCCATTTTCAATTTTAGAAAATTCATATTTTCTTGAAAAGTAAGAATATTCATATGTTTTATTTTTAAAAATTTTAAAAGTTGAATCCGATGGAGTAATTAATCCTAAAGTTTCAAGATGCGACAACATAAAATTTGTTAGTCCAATTTTATTATAATAATCATCCAGAGGTAAATCATAAAAGAAGTATATATTATTCCATAGATAATTACAGAATAATTTAAATAAAGAGGCATCCTCACGTCCAAGCAAATTAACTATATGTAAAGTTCTATAGGAGAATGAACCTGGTTTTGTTACTTCTTTAGCAAGGATTTGTGCCCAAATTAACTGCATTTCTTCATTTCCAACATCCTGGGAAAAATTAATAAATTTAATTGTCCAATCTTCATCAACCTTTTCTGAGGATACTTTTTCAGGTAATTGAGTTATTGATGTTTGGATAATATTTTCAATATTTTTCTGTCTTCGCAATTCAAGATAACTCAATCTTTCTGAGATGCGAAATTTTACAGTTTCAGTTTCAGCCTCAGCTTTAGCTTTGATTATCATTGAATCAGCTTCTGCTTTCGCCTCAATTATTCTTGCGTCAGCATTAGCTTTGGCGTTTTCTCTAATTTTCCTGGGTTCATAAAGAGTTCCAATACCACTACTTACAGTTTCTAATAATTTAGTTAGTGGTTCTGATAATCCTACTAGATCACTTATTGGTTTTATACTTGTCATCTTTATTCCTCTTATTTGTCTTTTGATTTATTCATTTGTGGTAAATTTCATTTTTTCAAATAAGGTTTGATTAGATTTTCAATATTTTTAATTTTTTCGAGAAGGGAGGAGGAAAATTCGTCATTTTCATCTAAGGAAAGATTATAAATAATTTTTTCATAATATTGTCTGGTTTTATCATCTGGCGAAAAATGTCTGTGTGATTCTAAATTATTAATGAAAAGGGTTATTGCTGTCGATAATAAAATAACATTTTTTCTTATTTCAATAATGCTCTCCGCGATAAATTTACCCCAAAGTACTTCTGATTCTATTGCTTCTATTTCAAGATCTTCAAACGCCTCCGAAACTTTCTTCCAACGCATGTTATAGACAGCCATATTACTTTTATGGCTATAATCGGAATCCGTTATTTTTGCTTCAATTCCTATTTCCTTCATTGCCTTTGATATCTCGCCAGCTGTCATCAACGGTGAACGAACATAATTTATTGCATTTCGTAATTTATAAACTGCCTTTAGTACTCTTTTTGCCAACTCATAATCATTAGTACCTTTTAATTGTGATTTCCATGTTTGCAGCCCTCTTACTGCCACAAAAGAAGCAATCCCCAATGAAATGATAGTTAAAATATCTTTTGTATACGAAATAATTATTCCAATAATATCCTGACATTCCATCTAAAACTCCTTGCTTAATAACTATTGATGCAATTATCGTCAAAATTTCACTATGTTTCCTAAAATAAAAACAAATATGGTCATATAGATAAATGCGAAAACCAGACCAATGATAAAACTCGCCACGAAATAATGCCACCATACGGAGAAAGCCCGGGTGAAAAAATTGCAGCTTAATAACCCGGTAGCAGGTAGGTTTGTCTGCTCTTTGTTAGTTTGCATATTATGATTGACGTCGTTGATGGCCTCTTTGATTGTTCTGTCCTCCTGCTCCATGAAGGCAATGCGCTCCTCCAACACCGTTAGATAATCATTCAAATCGGTGAGATTTTTGATGTCAGGTCGTGCCATATGGTCCCCTTTCAAATCCGGATGGTGATTGTGAAATAATTGTACGATGAGGAAGAAAAAAATTCCAGTAATATTGGGGGGATAATCCGAAAATCAATGTGAATGATTTCGATGATCATGGATAGGGTTGATGGGGAATTCGTATAACCCAAATTTTCAAATTTTTCCGGCGTTAAAGAACCCCAAATCGTACGGGCGGCCTGCCCCTCAGGCTAGCTGGGGGGCAGGCCGCCCTTACCATCACCCCTTGCGCCTTAGTATCCTTTGCGTCATCTTTGCGTCCTGAATCTTTACCCCCTCATTACATAATCATCATTCTTTGGGCGGGCCCAAGACCCGCCCCTACCGATCATACATAATTTCCATGATCATGGTTATGATTCATGATGGGATTCGAGACGGCCTGTCTTTTACTCAATAATTTTCCAGAAAGAATCCTTGCGGGTGATTTTTCCTTCCACAAACTCGAGCAGGTCAACCCCGCGCACTTCTATTTGTTGTCCTGCTACGGATGTTCCAGTAAGCGTCCATTCCGAGACTCCGAAATCCCCACACACCCAATGCTGATCCTCTCCATAATGAACATCCGGAAGCCCTTCAAACCTTTTTGACAGTCCAGCCCGAACCTCATTTTTCCCAACGTACCGATCACCACGTGGTTTGGCCCCTCTTGGCATATAGAAAACACAATCATCGGCAAAATAATCCATGATCGCATCCAGATCATGGCGGTTGAACGCTTCCAGGAATCCCTTCAATAATTCATAATTCACTTGTTTGGTCATTAAGAACCTCCATATCACAATTACTAATTGTTTTGCTTATATCATTCATACATTATTTCCATGATCGCGGTTGAGGTGGACAGGTGTTTTTTTGGGCGGGTTCAAGACCCGCCCCTACAAATCCCTTTGCGGCTTGATTTAACTTTGCGTCACCTTTTGCGTCCTAAATCATTTTCCTTACCATCCATCAACCCTCAATTCTCACCTCTCAAAACTAGCTCACCCTACCCCCGATAAATCATCCTCCCAATCATCAATGCGTCGTTTTCTACCTGGGTAATGATTTCTTCCCGGTTTCCTTCACCATCCATGTTCAATAACTGGATGGCATGTTCCCAAACATTTTGCCGCCAACTGCGGATCATTTTTGATATCAGATATTCATCCAGCCCGCCGAAGACATTGTCCACAAAATCCATGATGGGCATGGCAGGTTCGATCACCTCATCCTGCACGGCATCTATTGTTGCGGAAATGATCGTATTGACGCGGTCGTGATCGTGATAGCGTTGTTCACGTTGTATTTCATCCAGGTTGTTCCATTCAGGGGAGAGCACATCCACCAACGTCAAAACCAGGTCGTAATTGATGTGCGCATTTACGCCCAGCAGCAAGGTTTGGATGGCGATGGCATTGCCACTTCGGGTGGCGTCGTGCGCCAGCTGCCAGACCAATGGTGCAGCCAGTGGGTCAGCTTCATATTGATCCAGGGCGATGAAATAATAGTCCGCGAAGCGATGCAGCAGCAAATTTACCCAATATGAATCATAAAATTCATCCCGTTCTACCGCTTTAAGCATATTGAGGGTCATCATTTGATAACAACGCAAGAAAATACAGCGCGAATCTTTGCAGCTTGTCCAATTCTGGATCCAAGTCTGCATATGTTGAATCACCTGGTCGTTTGGTGTTTCCATTTCCATCCTAAATCATTTCTTCACCTTGTAATCATCCAGACTACGCAGCACATACGAATAATACAGCCGTAACTCTTCGTAAAGTTCGGATAAATCGTCTAATTTAGGTTTGTCCTTTGCCAGGTTGCTCTCGACCACCCAGTTATACAATTCCAGGCTGCTGGTGCCAAATTTGGTGACGATTTCTTCGAGCTGTTTATCCTTCAATAAAATCGCGTTCGGCACCAGGTTGGTGTTTTTGATAAACCCGGCTGTCAATTCATTTACCTTCTCTTCGGAGATGCCTTCTTTGGCATACAACGGGTATTGCAGGTAGATGTTATTGGCCCATTCCAGGATGTTGGCAGCTTCCTGTTCGATCTGGTTCAACCTCCGGTTGATCACCTCATCACGAACTTGATTATGTCGATCCTCCAGATCCCACTTGCGTTTCCGGTTGCGGTCATAGCTCTGGTAAACAAAGGT
>CAYSFA010000159.1:0-7263 GCA_964430025.1 uncultured Anaerolineaceae bacterium
GATAAAGTTTCATCTTATTATCTGTTTCGTCCTAGGGAGTGTATCCGCTGTAAAAAAACTGAGATATTCATTAAGAAATTCGATGTGCAAGAACATCCCAACCTTTTTTGTTGGCGTGTGTCCTTTCATTCATCAAAGTTTCTCCAGTTTGGATGAGAGTTTTATTAAGTTTATTTGATTTTTGAATTTATGCAAAGTGATTACTTTCCAATCGCCAATATTTCACCTTCTGGAATTTCTGCAAAGAGCGTGCCGCTGAAACTGGGAGCATCCGCATAAAAAATACGCACAAATTCAAAGTAATACAAACGATCACCAGTGTCACTCCAAACGCTGTTGTTGGCAAAGAAAGAGGATAAATCAACCACATTCATTTGATTATCAGAAACAAATAGACCGGCCTGATCGCCATAGTAAGGAGACCAAGCCCAGTACTGCCCATTGGGAGAAGGAGCAGGTTTACGCCCGGTAACCTCGCTGGGAAAAGGGATTGGGAAGCCCGAGGGATCAAAAAGGTGCGATAATCCCACATCGGTGTAAACCGCAAAAATATTGCCAGGAGTCAATAATTCAACACTATAGGCGTTGAGATATTCAAATTTCTTGATTTTTACATCGCTCATCCCGATACTTTCACCAAAGCTATAGGTGCCATAGTCTTCCACCTCACCACACAAGCAGGCACCTACCAGGATATCACTGACTGTCAACAAACCGAATTTCCTTTCAGGCTCATAAGCTGCCCCGGAAAAGCAACTCTCATACACAACCTCCTGGTTCCCCGTAACCACTTCAATGGCTCGCAGGTTGTAATTACTGCAGGCTGCACTCCAACTGTACATATAAAATGATTTGTTATCAATCCACGCCACAAAATTTTCCCCTGAGCTGTTAGTTTGTTCCAGCATTTTTGGGATTCCCTGACCCATATCGTACACCCAAACTGCATCCATATCCACGCCAGCCCCTGTGCCGAAATTGTTTACTGAAACATATTCAATGAAGTAACCATCCGGAGACCAATTGATGTGGGCTGCATTGCTTGCTTCATTCGTTAGTCGGGTTACAGACAGATCCATAGGATTAAAGAGATATAGATCAGTGTTTGAATTGTCCATCGCAGCCACAAATGCCAACTGGGAGCTATCAGGCGACCAGGCTAAACTGCCATCAAATTGCATGGCCAGCAACACGCTTAGCCCCGGGTCTGCGGCAGTCATGTCCGGTTTTAGCTGGCTGGCTGGCCCACTGAGTGGTGTTTCCAGTATTATGCTGTTGGTTTCCAGGTTAATCACCACCAGGGTGGGATTGATATCTCCGGTGAGATAGGCAAAATATCTTTTATCGGGAGAGAGTCCTTGCTTAACCGACTGGGGAAAATCGAGCACATCGTTACTTAACTGAACGACCTCCTTGGTAACCTCATTAACCTTCCAGACGCCTGAGGAGGCAATGGCAATTAAGTTATCTCCAATACTTAAGGACGGAATGCTGTTTTCCGGCATTTGTTGGTCTTGTTGTGGAACTTGCTCCCCGGGTTGAGAGGGTGATTCTTCCGCAAAATCCTGAGCAGGAACCCGGGTGACATCCAATAGTGGTTGCACTATCTGTTCGGGATTTGAAAACACTTCCTCTAAGGTCATGCTTTCCGAATTCAGGAACATCACACCTGCAAGCACCAACACCAAACAACAACAGCAAACAACGACCAGGGCAACAACAACGATTAACAATGGCTTTGAGTTTTTATTCCTCATCTGAGAATTCATGAGCTGCTCCCTTCATGAAGAAACTGAGAGATTATGATCTGAATTATGGAAAAAAATAGAAAAAATTCCGTCTGATTCTCTAATTATCTATCAACCCAAACAGCCTTGTCAAGTTAAGAGGGCGTTCATCGGTTGATGACAAGTATTCGTTATGGCTTATGATTTAATTGAAAAGCTGCAATTAAGATGAGCTGTTTTAAACTCTTATTCCGTCGTAACCCAAGTTTTTGATGGATATCCAACAAATGAACCTTTATATATCCTAACAAGCGCTCCAATGTAACCTCACCGGATAAAGAGAATCCCAATCCGGGTAATTAACCTTTTTTCCGAAATCACTGTCTTTTACCTCTTCCAAGGCTTTCAAGGTAGCTTCGTGGGCTTTGTCATATTCTTTCTTTAAGAATTCACGGGAAAGGTTACGTGCTCCCCTGCGGGTAAGATGTTTGTTTGTCCAATCAAACACCTTTTTAGGAATGATGACCGAGGTTTTATAAATTTTGCCGCTCTTTCTGCCTGTATGAATTAGTTTCGAAAATGGACCAACCCTGCTCCCGGCTAGCAACAGTGTGAAGTGGGTAAAGACATATTTATTAAAATAACGGATTCCGTTCAGGAATTTCGCATGTGAGGATTTTGAAGTAGTTGACAAAGACAATTTTTTATCAACCCCTAAATCCTCTTGCGCATCAAAACAGTGATTTTTCCCAGCCTGGTCACCTCTTCAAACCCCTCAATCCGAAACATCTTGACTGAGCCGGTATAGGATGGTCGTTTCGCACCAGGGACATCGAACGGAAAGGCTTCCACAATCCCACCACCCTTTTCTTTTATTTTCAATAATGCAGCTTTCAATGGCAGTTGCGACAACCCCTCCCGCCGGCGGTGTTTGTCAATAAAAATACACGAGATGCGCCAGTCCGGTTTCTGGTCCGGGAGAAGATCCAATGCTATGTATGCCTTGGTTCGGTTGAAGCGCTCAAATATCTCTGCAGGCCCATACTGGCACCAGCCAATTGGTACACCGGCATCATAAACCATCAACCCGCAGCTTTCTCCCGTCATCGCCAAACGCCTCTGCATTTCTTTCCGTTCCTCACGGGTGCTTTTATCAAATTGAGCGGAAGAGCAAAGATTGAACGTGCACCAGCAACCTCCGCTGACCCCTTTGTGTTTTCCAAAAAGGGCATCAAAGTCTTCCCAGGTGTCTCGGGTAAATTCTTTAACTTCATAATTTTCGAGCATTTTCTATTCCTTTACCACCATTTGGTTTTAAGAAATTTTTCGACAATCTTTGATGGTGTTAATTTTTATTATCCATGATTTTTGTTCAGGAAACAATTCCAGGGGTCTTAAAGTTCACTTTTTAACCGATCCGTTTTAAATAAATCGAATTTTGGGATTAATCATCAAAAGCTTGTAAAACAATACTCCTTTATTGCGTCTAAATATTTCTTACCCTTATTTTTTGCTTATAAAATTCAATTAATTAAGTAAAATGGATATAATACCAACAGGGTGGAGGATTCCACCTTTTTTATTCGCATGCATAAATTCAAAAACAAACATTCACCCTCTTATTTTTTCCATCTGGTATTGTTGGTTATTCTCTGCCTGTCTTTCGCTTCTCCGGCTCTGGCACAGGAAGAAATCACCAGCAGTGCCACAATTTACGAATTAAATACCCAAAACTTTCCTGAAATCTCTTTTATTCTGGAAGCAAAAAATGAGGAAGGGCAAGCTATCGATGGATTGGATGAAAACGATATAGAGATCATTGAAAACGGTGCGGCACCAATCCAAGTCGGGTCGGTTGAGAGGTATGAACCAGGGTATCAGATCATCTTCACATACAATCTTGCGCCAGCTCTGGAAACCCTGACTGCCGATAACATTTCCCGCTATCAGGTCGTCACCGATCACATCCTCTCCTGGTTAAATGCAAGACCTGCTAACGACCCGGATGACTTCAGCCTGGCTACCGATACCGGCTTGCAACAAATCCGGAGAGAAGATCCGCGGGAGTTTGCTGAGGAACTATCCGCCTATGTTCCGGAATTATCCAACAGCCAGCCAAACCTGACCAGCCTCTTGCAGGCTCTTGACCTTGCCACCGACCCAAACCCCAACCCGCTCATGAAACGTGTGATTGTATATATCACCCCCCAACTCAACCTGAGCAGCGTATCTGCAATTCCCGGTATTATTGATCGTGCGATACAACAAAATGTCGCCATCATTATGTGGATGATAGGTCCTGCAAACGCCCGGTCCAGTAATGCCAGTGTGGTAGAACCAATGGTTGAATTAGCCGAAGAAACAGGTGGACAGTTTTTTATCTTTTCCGGTGTCGAAGAACTGCCCGATTTAGAAGATTATCTTGCTCCAGGTCGTTACCTTTATCAGGTGTCCTATGCCTCTCAGATAAACAACTCAGGCACCAACCGCATTGAAGCTGTAGTGAAAGTTCAGGAGCAACAAATCCAATCCAATCAGGAATCAGTCCGATTGGAAATTTCTCCTCCCTTAGCCATTTTGATCAACCCTCCTTTAATAATTGAAAGAACCTGGGATGTTGACCCAACCGATGCACGAGTACGGGCATTGACCCCAGACCAGGTTGAAATTGAGTATTTTTACCAATTCCCGGATGGTTTTCCGCGAGATTTAGCCGTCGCTCGTTTATGGGTGGATGAGGAAATTGTTCAGGAAATCGAACAGGCTCCTTTTGAACGATTCACATTGGATCTATCCACGATAGAGAACGATCAGGAATTAGTTTTTAAGGTGGAAGTGGAAGATGTGTTAGGCCTCAAAGCAGAAACAAACCCCGCAATCATCGATATCACCGTGGAATCGGTTCCTTTAACCTTTTGGGAAGGGCTTTTTCGCCTTGAACTCACCCCGGAGCGCTGGATTATTCTGGCAAGTATTCTGGTGGCTGGTACTGTGCTGATATTAGCAATTGTCTTTGTAGGTAAAAAACAATCCTTTTGGCGTGAACAACTACAGGCAAGGCGGCGAATGCTGGATCCGGTGACCCAGCCTGTCAAGGTCAATCAAGATGGTTCAGGAAAAAAGAAATCCGGAGAACGTAAACCTGGTACCAGCAAACAGGTGGAAGCCATGCTTGTGCCCATGACCGATGACCTGCAACCGAACCACCAAAAAACTGTAGTGTTGGATAAAAAAGAATGGATTATTGGGAGTGATGAAAAACAAGCACGTCTGGTTATAAAAAATTCCGCGCTGGATTCAGCCCATGCTCGATTGTCACATCGTCATACCGGGGAATACTGGTTGAGTGATCGTGACTCCATCGCAGGTACCTGGGTAAATTTCAAACCCATCTCAAACAAAGGCATTAAATTGAAACATGGCGACCTGATTCACTTTGCGAAGGCCTGTTATCGCTTTGAATTATCGCATCCTACAGAAATTAGTGAAATAGAAATTATCACATATAATAAAAATTATGATTCGTAAACCGCAATCACCTTATCCAGTTGTTGCCAAAAGTCACCCAGGCATGAGCGGGAAAAACAATGAAGATCGCTTTGGGGTGACTGCTTTTCAGCTCAGCAAGAAGAACCCTACACCTGTGTTACTGGCCGTATTATGTGACGGAGTAGGAGGACATAAAGCAGGGGAAGTAGCTGCTGAACTGGGGGTCAACCTGATCGCCCAAACTGTGAGCGAAAGCACCGGCCAATACCCTCTCCAAATCATTAAAGAAGGTGTTGAAAAAGCAAACAACGCTATCTTTCAGGAAACCCAGAAAGACAACGGGAAACAAGGAATGGCCACCACTGTCGCGATAGCCTGGATGGTTGGCCATCGATTATTCACCGCTTCCGTCGGTGATTCCCGCATCTACCTCATCCGTGGAGATCAAATCCGACAGTTAAGCATCGATCATACCTGGATTCAGGAAGCCCTCGACAATAATATTCTGACACCCGATCAGGTGGAAGGGCATCCCCACCGCCATGTCATCCGGCGCTATTTAGGCGGACCGACCCCACCGGAAATTGATTTCAGGATGCAGATGCTCCAAGGCGAGACAGAACAATTAGCCCATAAAAATCAGGGGGTTACCTTGCAAACCGGTGATCGTCTGGTGCTCACCAGCGATGGGCTTACTGACCTGGTCAGTAATGAAGAAATTCTGGAAGCCTTTAAAGTAGGTGATGATAACCTGGCAGTGGATAATCTGATTGATTTGGCAAATGAACGAGGTGGGCATGACAATATCACTGTGATCACATTTGTGGTCCCGGATGGGATTCAAGCCGTCACCAAGAAACGTTCGTTCCTCCCACTTGGCTGTGTTGTAGCAGCAATAGCAGCGTTAGTCGTTGCTGCCATCATTTTTGGATATTTCTGGTTACAACGTAACAACATGGATTTCAACCTCTTCAACCAAAATGAACAACCAATGCAAGTTACCCTTAATCCGATGATGACCAGCGCCCCAAAGACGACGGCCACCGGCGGGGAAGGCTTTTCGGTTCAAGCAACTGCTACCCCAGGGGATGCAAACACGCCAAAACTCGTCTCCACCCAAACTTCCCAACCATTGTTTCCGGAGTCTTCCGACAGCGGAGGATATCCGCCCCCTCAGGAGGCCGTACTCACCCCGGTTACTCCACAAGCCTATCCATAATTCTTTCAAGCATGCAGATCTCAGTTCATCTTTTTGCCACCTACCGCAACTTGATTGGCAAACGTCAATTTAACCTGGATGTGCCGGAAGATTGTGATGTCCAAACCGCTCTGGATCAGATCTTAATTCTTTATCCTATTCTTAAAACCCATTGGTGCAACCAGGCTGGTGAATTGATGCCACATCTTTTTATTATTCTAAATCACGAGGATATTGCCAGTTTGCCAAATGGACTTAACACCCAATTAAAAGAAGGGGACGAATTGGACTTCGTCCCCCCTGTAGGTGGT
Organism: uncultured Anaerolineaceae bacterium; assembly: GCA_964430025.1. Classification (GTDB taxonomy): domain Bacteria; phylum Chloroflexota; class Anaerolineae; order Anaerolineales; family Anaerolineaceae; genus UBA6170. The sequence goes on from CAYSFA010000159.1 coordinate 6,726, forward strand.
GGTTAGAGCTCTTGTTGCTCGAACAGCCCGACAGCCCAAACCAACAATAACACCATAAGCACTATGGCTGTTCCAATCGCGGCGAAATTGCTGGTTTCAAGGGAAAAACTCAATTCGCTGGAAAGGATGCCTGCCCAACCCATCAGTGCTTGTGGGCTGAGAGCTCCATACTGAGGAATTTGCCCGGAAAGCAGCAGCACTACTGATCCCGCCAGGCTGATTCCGGCAGCTACTCCTGCCGAGCGACTGATGGTGCTCCCCAGAATGGTGATTGCCGTGAAACATAACAACCACAAAAACAGTAGACCGTTAATCAGGGTGAATAGCCCAAACGAGATGGGTTCGAATAAGATTAGGATATACACATAAGCCAGAATTTCTGCCAAAAAGAATGCAACCAGATAAAGGAATGATTGAGCGGTGAACTTTGAAAGGACAAACGCCCATCGCGGCAATGGTTTGTGCAGAATCATTTCTGTGATGCCTTTTTCTTTCTCGCTGGCCACACTGCCCATTCCGATCAGAATAGCGATTAAGA
>CAYSFA010000160.1:0-7254 GCA_964430025.1 uncultured Anaerolineaceae bacterium
AATATGGCTGGTATTCAAGTGAATATTTCAATAATTGGATGCGATCTGTGATTGCCCAGCATTGTGATGGAAACCCGGATGCAACTTTTAAGGATTTTCAAAGTTTTGGACATAAAGACCTCTATGTAGTCAGCGCTAACATGTCCAAACTAAAAGTTTCTGTTTTCTCAGCTGAAACTACTCCTGATTTTCCGGTTGCCCAAGCAGTGCGAATGTCCATGTCCATCCCTCTCTATTTTGAAGTCATGCGATTTAATGGTGAAAATTTTGGAGAAGGTGATTATTACGTGGATGGTGGGTTACTCATGAACTATCCACTCCACATTTTCGATAATCCACGATTTCGTGAAAATAATATATGGTTTGAAAATGGAATTAATTGGGAAACCTTAGGGTTTTACCTTTATACTGATGCCGATAAAGTCTCTGAAACGAAGAAAATTGAAAACTTTAAGGATTTTATTTCCCATTTATACGAGTCCTACAATATAAGTCTTCAAATCGCTGAAATTGACAACAATCCAATTGACCAGAGAAGGTCAGTTAAGATCAACACATTAGGAATATCCTCCACTGATTTCCATTTGATGAAAACGGACCAAAAGTTTATTAATTTGGTGGAATCTGGGCGAAGTGCAACAAAAAAATATCTGGAAAATTATCACACGTTTATAATAAATAAATGAGACTAGATATGTAGACAAAAAAATCACCGGAGTGATCTATTACTATCAATCCATTGATTTTATGTCTAAAGGCCAGAGCCACCGATGGGAGTCGAACCCATGACCTGACGATTACGAATCGTCTGCTCTGCCAACTGAGCTACGGTGGCACGTGCGGGATTATATCAGTAGAAAAAATGATAGGCAAGGATTTTATGATCAATGTTGCAATGATTTCTTACCATACCTGCCCCTTAGCCACATTAGGTGGAAAGGACACAGGTGGAATGAATGTGTACGTCCACCAATTAACCCGAACCTTGGGAAAATTAGGGGTTCGTGTGGATGTGTTTACAAGATCCCAGGATGAGCATGTCCCACATGTTTTACATGACCTTGGTTATCATAATCGTGTTGTTCATATCCCTGCAGGTCCCGAAATTCCTTTGCCTAAAGCTGAGTTAGAAAGATATATTCCAAAATTCGTACAAGGAATTCAATCATTTGCTGAGGCCAAAGGAATTCAATATGATTTGATCCATTCCCATTATTGGATGAGTGGAATTGCTGCTATTGATCTCTCAGAAAAATGGAACATCCCCTTTCTTCATATGTATCACACCCTTGGTTTGATGAAAAACAGAATAGCAAGAAGCCCTTCAGAAATTGAAGGAGAGTATCGAATTAGTGGGGAAAAACGAGTCTTGAGCAAAGCAGATCGAATAATTGCAGCCACCTTAGCAGAAAAGTCCCAATTGGAGTTTTTGTATGAAGCTCCCTCTTCAAAGATCGCTGTGGTCCCACCCGGTGTTGATACACGCCATTTTTACCCAATTCCCAGAGACGAAGCAAAAGAAGTGGTTGGAATACCGGATGATTCTCAGCTAATACTTTATGTGGGTCGAATAGAACCTTTAAAAGGAATCGATAATTTAATTCAAGCAATTTCGATCATCCACAGGAAAGGTGACTTGAAATGCTGTCCACATAACCTTGTCATCATCGGTGGTGAACCCAACGCGATACCAGAAGAGATGAATGCTGAAATGGCACGTTTGCAGGATATGGTAGAGGAATTAGGGATTGAAAATTTTGTGATATTTCTGGGAAAACAAGATCAACAAATGCTGCCCTATTACTACTCCTCCGCAGAGGTAGTGGTTATGCCATCTCATTATGAATCATTCGGAATGGTCGCTCTCGAAGCAATGGCTTGTGGAACCCCAGTCGTTGCCTCTCAAGTTGGTGGCTTGGCATTCTTAGTTAGGGATGGAGAGACTGGCTTTGTGGTACCAGGAAATGACATAGATGGTTTAGCTAATCGATTGATAGAATTAATAAAAGATAAAGATCTCAGAAATAAACTTGGAGCAAAAAGTTCCGAATATGCTGCCCTCTATGCATGGGAAAATATCAGCTCAAAAATAATTGAAGTTTATGACCAGGTTTTAAAGGAAAATGAAGAAACTATTAAACGTCAATCGATGCAACCGGACTTGGATCACATTGATTAGCGATTGCCAAATAGTAAGCAACATAATCTCCAAACAAAATGGCACTCATAATTTGAGAAAACCTTGTTTTTCCTCGAATTGTATAAAAATCTGTCCCTACTCCATTACACATCAATTCATCTTTTAATCCATCTAGTAATCTTTCTACTTGATACTCATTGATACTTGATTTGAGAAACACTACCAACGATTGAGGAATAATTTTTTCCGGATAACAAATTCCACTTAATGAATGAAAATGAAGTTGATTTGCATTCTCAGCAAATGCGAGTTGTTTAGCGCTCTGATTAATTTGATCACTCCATCTTTGGGCTATTGGGCTAGTGATACCTCCCCCTACAATTTTTATCCATCGACCAACCATTTGTCCGGCTAATCTTTTGGCTGGATTTTGGGACGATGATATTGAAACACCAATGTAATTCAATGAATTCGAAACTTCGACTTTTACATTTTCCACTTCTTCAGTTAGGTCAGAAACTAACCCTAACTGAAACAACACACCATATAAAATCATCAGATCATATCCAATCCAGGTTCTTGAAAAGGATTGATCATTCAGACGCCATTGACTGATCATATTCGATTTTGTTGTTTTTACGATGTCCCCAACTTCAAGTACGAATAAATTTATTTTTGAATTTTCTATGGAATCCAGTAAATCACTAAATTTCTCAAAATTTCCTTGATGTACCAGGCAAATTACCAAGTTTGAAATGTTACTTTGATCATCTACTCTGAAAATTGTATCGAAATTGGTAAAAGGAATTCGTAGGTGTGGTTTACACAATTCTTTTAATATTTCTAATTCGTTAAGTAATTTTTCAAAACCCCAGAAACTAATCAAGTCAAATTTTTTATCCGCCATAGATTTCTGTTTTTGAATAAAATCCCATCCGTTAATGACTTTCAAATCCAGGTTTGTAATCTCTTCCAGATAATTGCTCGGATCAATCTCCTGAATACAAGTGATGTCATCAAAATTCATCCAACCTCCAATTAATCTAATAAATAAGCAACGTTGTCATTGGCAAACTATATAAATAGCAAGATAAATAATAATTCTTTTATTATAATTTCTAAATCAGATATGATAAACCAAGTCATTACCTATCCAATCACCTATAGTAAAGGGAAATGGAAGAAGAACGACCATATTCCTCCTGAGGAATCTTCCGTTGTTTTAACGGTTAACGGAGAAGCCTGGTTATCTTTTAGTTGTTCTCCTTTTCTGCAAGAGGAATTAGCTTTAGGTTTTCTATACAACGAACATGTAATCGATTCCATCGAAGAGGTCGAAGATGTCAGGTTATGCGACAACAAGAAAAATGTCGATGTTTGGCTTTCTCACTCTGTAGAAAAACCCGAAAAATGGGAGAACACTTCCGGTTGTGCAGGTGGAAAAACCAGCAGAGTAGAACAAATCGAGAAAATCGTTTCCTTGGAATGTTGTGTTGACCCTGAAATAATTTTAAAATTGTTTGAATTACTTTTGGAAAAACAAAACTATTACAGGGAAACAAGGGGAATCCATTGCTCGTTGATGTCTGATGGAGAGAGTAATCATATTATTGCCGAAGACATTGGAAGACATAATACCATCGATAAATTAGCCGGTATATACCTCCAGTCTCACCAGCAAAAATGGTTACCGACCTTTATCCTCACCACAGGTAGGGTAAGCTCTGAAATGATCCAAAAATCTGCCAGATTAGGTGCTGCGATTGTTGTCACGCGAACCAGTCCGACCAGAACTTCAGTGAAATATGCTGAAGACCACAATATTACATTAATTGGTTACACAAGACGCAGCGAGTTCACAATTTATTCAAATCCCCACCGATTTAATATTTAAGCTGAAAAACATTTTTCTTGTGCGCTTTCCAAATCCTCTGGGGTATTAATATTTAAGAAAGAGCCTAGTAACGGATCAAAAGCTCTTAAATCTTGTTCAAAAACAGGATGAATAATTGCATTTTCAAACCAGGAAATCAACCTCTTTTTCCCTGATAAGATGGCTTCTTCAACCAAAGGCAAACAGGTTGACTTTCGATAAAACGCATAAAATGGCTCAAACCCCTGTTCTGTCCTTGGAATAACCACATCAACATTTTTTGCTTCAAAAATATTCATCATAAATTTGAAGAGCTCCTGGTTTACAAAAGGTAGATCGCAAGCTATTACAAACACCATCTCATTCTGAGCAGACGACAAAGCAGTATGTAGGCCAGCTAATGCTCCATAATTTTGATAAAAATCCGAGAAAATTTTTTTTCCAAATTTAGAATATTTGGAAGGCTGATTTGTGGTAATTATTAATTCATCCCCATATGGCTCCAACCGCTCAATGATATTTTCTATCATGGATTTTCCACACAATTCAACCAGGCCTTTATCAAATCCCATTCTGGAAGATTGTCCACCGGCTTGAATAACGATTGAAACTTTCATTAGTTATAATTATACTTATAATTATCTATTAAGGACTAATTTTGTCCAATTATCTCATTATCATGCCACAAAGGAGATCTAATGATAGGAATGGATTTGTCGCCTATACAAAAGGCGATTGATGAACTTGCTCCTCAAGGAAGAACTGCTCTTTTGCCCTTACTTCACGAAACCCAGGATCAGTATGGGTACATTCCAGAAAATATCGCTCAGGAAATTGCAAAAGCAATTAATGTTCCCTTGGCAGATGTATTTGGGGTAATTGAATTCTATTCATTATTTTTCAAACATCCTATTGGCGAAACAGTTGTGCATGTTTGTAATGATCCTGCCTGTGCGATGGCTGGAGCCGATTCGGTTTTTAAACTACTCAATCAGAAAGAATCATTGAGATTTGATGGTGAAGTGAAGCCAAAAATAACCATTGAGGTTTCAGCTTGTTTGGGATTATGCGAACATGCCCCTGCAATGTTAGTCAAAGGTGAACCAGTCGTGACTAAGGACATTCATCAATGGGAAGATATTTTTTTACCAGGAAGAAAATCACCGCAAACAATTCTTGGTGGAGAAATTCATCGATTAACAAGAAATTGCGGCAAAGGACATAGAACAAGCCTATCGGAATATATGGACAATGGCGGTTATCAAGCCTTAATGCAAATACTTTCAACAGATCCAAAAACTGTTATCAAAACGGTTAAAGAATCAGGTTTAGTAGGTCGTGGTGGTGCTGCATTCCCCACAGGGTTGAAATGGGAAGGTGCAGCAAACGCTGAAGGAGAGACCAAGTATCTGGTGTGCAATGGAGATGAAGCTGAACCAGGCACATTTAAAGACCGGGTCTTAATGGAAGATGATCCTCATTCCGTCATTGAAGGAATGATAATCGCTGCTTATGCAATTGGAGCCACTAAAGGTTATTTTTACATCCGCGGTGAATACCTGACCTCCTACAAACATGTTAAACAAGCAGTAGCTGAAGCACAGGAAGCTGGTTATCTGGGAAAAAATATCCTGAATTCCGGCTTCTCTTTTGAAATAGAAGTGCGGAGAGGTGCTGGGGCTTATGTTTGTGGAGAGGAAACTGCTCTATTTGAGTCCATTGAAGGAAAACGTGGATTCCCACGTGTAAAACCTCCTTTTCCCACAACACATGGTTTGTTTGGCAAACCCACAGTAATCAATAACGTGGAGACGCTTGCAAACATACCGATCATCTTCACCTTAGGAGTAGAAGAATATCGATCGATTGGTACTGAAAAGTCCCCTGGTTCAAAATTATTTTGTTTATCCGGCGATGTGAAGAAGCCTGGTCTATACGAAGTTCCATTCGGTGTAACTATGCGACATTTAATTGAAAATCTGGCCGAAGGAATGAGATCAACTCATAAATTAAAAGCAATCTTAATTGGGGGAGCAGCCGGCGCATTAGCAGACTCTTCCCAATTGGATGTTAAATTAACCTTTGAGGATTTGCGTGGAGAGAATTTACCTTTAGGGTCAGGAGTCATCACAGTTCTTGATGAAACCAGAGATTTGAAGGATCTATTATTACGTCTCGCAAATTTCTTTGCTGAAGAATCATGCGGAAAATGTTTTCCTTGCCAATTAGGGACTCAACGGCAATATGAAATATTGAAACGAATCTCAACAGGTAGAGTTAAACAAACAGATACAAAGAATCTAACTGACATCATTATGACGATGACAGACTCCTCCTTGTGTGGTCTTGGCCAAACAGCTGGGTCAGCCATCGGAAGTGCGATAAAAAAATGGCCGGAACTATTCACACCCAGCACTGTCTCAAAAACAACTATCGATAATGGAGGTCATAATGGCTAATAATGTGAAATTAAAGATTAATCAACAAGAAATCGAATGCGATAAAGACCTCACGATTTTAGAAGCTGCGAAAAGCATTGGAGTGGAAATTCCAACCATTTGTTACCATGATAACTGCACCGCAAATGCACTTTGTAGAATTTGCGTCGTGGAAATAAAAGGAGCAAGAACATTGATTCCTTCCTGTGTAGCCAAAGTCTCTGAAGGAATGGAAGTGGAAACACATAATGAAAGAATCAACACTTCCAGGAAAACAATCCTAGAAATGATGCTCAGCACCACGGATTTGGATCAAGCTCCGGAGATTTTAAAATTAGTTGATGAATATCAAGCTGATCCAGAGCGATTCTCTGATGCAGAGAGAAGAGAACCCGCTTTAATCGATGATAATTCAATGTTTGTTCGTGATTATGAAAAATGTATTCTCTGTTGGCGATGCGTCCAGGTTTGTGCTGAAGATGCGCAATATGCTTTTGCGATTAATTTCAAAGGACGAGGATATCACACACAAATCAGCACCTTTTATGAAAAACCTTTACCAGAAACTAGTTGTGTCTTCTGTGGGCAATGCATTGGGGTGTGTCCTACCGAGGCACTTAAACCAAAACGACAATGGTTGTTAGAGTTAGGTTATCAGCCTGATGAGATCATGAATATGACCAGAAAAGAACGGTCTAAGAAAACCAAAAAACCTCTGTCAACCACGATAGAAAGTTGAGTAGCAATGAATCAATTATCGAACACTCTTATCACTACGACCTGCCCGTTTTGTGGTGTCGGCT
>CAYSFA010000161.1:0-7239 GCA_964430025.1 uncultured Anaerolineaceae bacterium
AATTGTATTCGATCCAGAAAATTCTTTTGCATTTCCTGCACGGGGCCTGCTCTTTCAACCAGGTCAACATACCCCAGGATTGCTGTTAATGGAGATCTTAAATCGTGAGAAACTGTACTGACGAAATCACTTTTTATTTGATCAAGTTTTTTTAGGTTTGTGATGTCATGAAATGAAATCGCATACCCAATATCAGATATTTTTGCCAGGTGAGCGCTAAAAATTCTGTCATCGTCTGCTTTGATTTCAGTTGATTTTCCAAGAAAGACTTCAAAATTCTGAAGCACTTCCAAAAACTCCGGATCGATTGGATAGCTTTGAATAGGGCTACCCATTAATTCTTCACCATTGATTTGCAAAACCGATTTTGCCACCTGATTGATCAGTAAAATCCTTTTATCTTGATCAAGCACCAAAACCCCATCGTCAATATGGTTGATTACCGTTTCCAATTTCGTGCTTTCTGCAAAAACCTCCCCGAATAAACGTGCATTTTCAATAGCGATGATCGCATATTCGGCCATGGTATTCAGTAAACCGATATCCCTTTGAGAAAAAGACATTCGTTTCAGGCGGTTGTCCACCCCTAAAATTCCGATGATTTGATTATTAAGTTTGAGAGGGATGTAAACAAGGCTATGTACCAGGTAAGAGGTTTTGATTTTTTGAGGGGTGTTATCGTCGAATATTATGGTTTCACCATTCTGGATGATGGATCCTAATAAGGTGTCGTTTACAGGTACTCGAAAGGTTGATACAAAATCTTCATTGAAATTTTGTGAAGCCCGCATATACAACTCACCAGTCTCTTCATCGATGAGGATGATACTGCCTTCTTCTGAACCAGTGAGTTCAACAGCCGCGTGAACGATCGATTTAAGGACATGATCCAGATCCAAACTACTGGTGATCAATCTTGCTAATTCAGCTAATGTTTCCAAATCATGAACGCGGGCTTGAAGTTGTTGGGTTGCTCTTCGGGATTCCAGTAGAACGTAATTACGCATGTTTTGGCTTTGGGTTATGTTTGCCCGGACAGAATTTTCAATTTCTTCCTTAGTTAACGGCGCTGAAAGATAATCATTAATTCCCAGGTGTAATGCAGTTTTCAGGGTTTGGGGGTTTCTAGTTACTGTGTAAAGTATTATCGGAATTAATGGGTATTTATTCTTAACTGACTTAACCCAGGCAAAATTATCCATGGTTACGATGTTCTCGTTGATTATGATGAGTACGGGTATAAATGAAGGAAAAAGAATTTGTGTTTCCTGAACCTTTTCACTTACTTCCACAGCAAAACCCATCGACTGAATAATTTGACCCAAAAGATGATTGGATTGAAATTCAGAATTAATTACTAAAATAGTGTTTTTGTTTTGATTTGATGTGGTCATTATTTGCCGTTGCTTAATTCAGGGTTGGAAGTAACAAATAAAATTTCGTTCCATCATTTGAATTTTTTTCAACCCATACTTTTGAATTATTTTGGTTAACCAATTCTTGAATCAATTGAAAACTTACACCAATACAGCCAAAACGTTTTTTCAATTGTTTTTTTGATCCCAGGGTTTTAGGATCATTCTCGAGATCAGTGGCTTCGTTTATATTATCACTATTACTGATTGTGACTTTAACTTGAGAATCAGCCTTGGGTGATATTTTTATTTTTATCGTACCTTCATGATCACAAAATTGGATTGCATTGGTTATTATACCTTGTAGTACAGAGTAAATTTGATGTTGATCGGCATTAACAACAATTGGATCTGCTGTTTTATCAAGTTCTAGATTAATTTTGTGATTTTTAACGATCGGCGAAAAATTTTCCTCCAACTGATGTAGGATGGAGTTCAACTCGAAACCTCTTTTTGGTTTGGTATTGTATAAAAAAGGATCTTTACTGAGGACATCTATGAGGTCTCTCGTGTTTTGGATATTGTATTCCAAATTAGCCACCGCATCGTAAAGATTTCGATCTGTTTGGTAATCAATTTTTTCTTTGATTATTCCCCAGTTATTTTCGATTTTTTTTGAAAATTCAAGGATATGGTTTTCCGTTTTGTTCAACAATTCCAGAATAATTTTTTCATTTGTTTGTGTGTAAGATGTAAGTTTTGAAAGAGATTTAGAACGATTTTCGTGAGACTTGAATAATTTTGTGTTGACATAGGCAATAGAAATGTACTCACAAATGCATTCAAGTAATCTCTGTTCACTTTTTGAGTAGGCGTCATCCTCTTTCCGCATCAGAACGAGCAGGGCGATGGTTTGATGTTGGAATTTTATTGGGAGGATGATAATTGATTTTCCGAACACTTTTACTTTGAAGCGTTTCAAAGGATCACCGGAGATATTTAACGTTTCACCAGAAATTGATGCTAGTGAACTGATTCCATCATCCCAAATACTATTGATTTTTTTTGAAAAGACTTCCGGAAGATTGTGGTGTGCTGCTAAAAGGAAATTTCTTCCATTGTCCTCCTGCTTCAATAAGAACCACCCGAGATCAGAATGGCTGATTTGTGCAGAAATTTGTAGAGATTTGTCAAAAAGGGCAGTAGTATCACGGATGGAGTTGATTATTTTGCCAATAGAAAATACGGCTGTTAGTTCTTTCACCCGTTGTTGTAATTGTTTATTGGACTGTGTCAATTGGTTGACCAGAAATTTATGTTCACGGTTCAGGTGAACCTGATCTAATAATCGTTCTACCACCAACAAAATTTCTGTTTCGCGAGCAGGCCAGGTAATGTAATCCGCTGCCCCTAATCGAAATGCCTGAATAATTTCGGATTCCTGACCTTCCTCTGCCAACATAATAATGGGAGGATTGATCCCGTGAGAAGCCAACGCAACAAGCAGATCCTTCCCACTTAACCCTGGCAAATTCAAATTAGCGATGATGAGATCCGGATTAAGTTGTTTCGCTTTATTAATGGCACTACTGGCATCGGCCACGCGGAAAATTTGGAAACTTGGGATGGCGAGGGCTTGTTCTGCCAAGAATTCACTGATTTCAGGATGGTTTTCTACTATGAGGATGCGATCTTTAATTGCATTCATAAGTTTATCTTAGCACGATTTTTTTCTCAGACGTAGATGATTTCGAGGTGAGTTTATAAGTATTGTATTAGAGTTACCAGGTTTACTTGACAAGCATAAGTGGTGTAGCATAATATGAAGTTATGGATTATAAGGATTATTATAATATCTTAGGTGTAAAAAGAAATGCTTCTGAAGAAGAAATTAAGCAAGCTTATCGTAAACTTGCGATGAAATATCATCCTGATCGAAATCCGGGGAATAAAGAAGCTGAAGATAAATTTAAGGATATCAACGAAGCGAACGAAGTATTAAGTGATCCTCAAAAACGAAGTCGCTATGATCAACTGGGCGAATCGTATCAGCAGTGGCAGCAACGTGGCGGGAATGCCCAGGACTTCCGCTGGGAAGATTGGTTTACACAGTCCCCGAGAGGTGGTCGCACCCGTGTGGAAGTTAACGATTTTGGGGACATATTTGGGGGAGGTGGTTTTTCAGACTTCTTCAGTGCTATCTTTTCCGGGATGCAAGGGTACCCGGGGAATGTGCGAACATCTACCGGCCGAAGAACAACCAATCAGCAGACTGTGAAACCAATGGAACAACCTGTGAAAATTTCTTTGATGGAAGCCTATCAAGGAACATCAAGGATTCTGCAATTCAACAACCAGAAAATTGAAGTAAAGATACCACCCGGATCGAAGACTGGTACGAAGGTACGTGTTTCCGGTGTTGGCCCAAATCGATCAGATATTTATTTGGTAGTGGAATTGGAACCACACCCGAAGTTTGAGCGGAAAGTTGATGATATTTACACAGAAGTTGGTGTCGATCTTTATACAGCAATACTTGGTGGACAGGTAAAAGTGAATACACTTAATGGAGATGTTATGCTCAGTATTCCTCCTGAGACTCAATCCGGGAAAACTTTTCGCCTAACCGGCCAAGGTGTACCCGTGTTGAAAAAGCCAGGTCAATATGGTGATTTGTATGTAAAAATAAAAATATTGATCCCGACGAAAATCTCCGAAGAAGAAAAGCGGCTTTTCGAACAATTAAGAGCCTTGAACAAGTAAGAAAATTGAAAGGTAATGGAATGAAAAGAATCGCGGCCTATTTATTGGTGATGGTTTTATTGATTACATCATTGGCGTGCTCATTTTCCTTCAATCTTCCAAAGGAATTGATGGGTGAAGAAGAACCTCAAAATTTACCTCTTGAGGTGTCAACGCCAGTTCAGGTGAGCCCAACTGTCCAATCCATGACGAACTATAACCCGGAAATGTTGGATTTATTAACACGGGAAAGTCTGTTGATCGGGTTGTATGAAAAGGTCAATCCTGGTGTTGTTTCCATTCAAACATTAAGTGTTACAGGTGGAGGGTTAGGGTCTGGTTTCGTCTTTGACAAACAAGGCCATATTGTCACCAATTACCATGTTGTGGAAGATGCTACGGAGTTGGAAGTTGATTTTCCCTCCGGCTACAAAGCACGTGGTACTGTGATTGGGCGTGATATTGATTCGGATCTTGCAGTGATCAAGGTCGATGTTCCTGAAGAGTATTTATTCCCATTACCCATAGGGAATTCTGATGATGTTCGCATTGGCCAAACCGTGATTGCCATTGGCAATCCTTTCAATCTATCCGGAACGATGACCTTTGGAATTGTCTCTGCTAAGAGCCGTACATTAAGCTCATTTCGATTATCTGAATCAGGTTCCTTTTTTTCAGCAGGAGATTTAATTCAGACAGACGCATCCATCAACCCAGGCAATTCCGGAGGGCCATTACTCAATCTGAATGGTGAAGTCATCGGAGTGAATCGGGCAATTCGCACAGAACAATCCAACGAGGTTGGTGAACCTATCAATTCTGGTATCGGTTTTGCAATATCCAGCAATATTGTCAATCGGGTTATTCCTTTCCTCATAAAAGATGGGCAGTATGATTATCCATACGTGGGAATCACCAGTCAGGAAGACTTAACCTTGATTGAACGAGAAGCCTTAGGGATTCAACACATGACTGGCGCGTATATTCTGGGAGTAACCGAGAATAGCCCTGCCGCAAAAGCAGGTTTGGTAGGTGGGGATACTATTACCCGGATCAGTGGGTTATTGGCTGGTGGAGATTTAATCATCGCTGTTGATGGTCGTCCTGTACGATTATTCAGTGATTTCTTAAGTTATATAATGGCAAATAAAAGCCCTGGTGATGAGATAACTATTCAATATATTCGCGGTGGCGAAGAACAGGAGGTAAGTCTAACTTTGGGCAAACGCCCATAATGGTTTGGTTTTATCAACAACATAGGAGGTAATATGTTTACAGAAAAAAACCTGCGAGAGTTGGTTGAATACCAGGCGCAGCAATCGATGTTAACCATTTACTTAAATACGGATCCAACAATGGGGAATGCGGATTCATATCGGTTGCGATTGAGAAATTTGTTGAAAACTGTTGAGCTTGAAGTGGATGTTCAACAAGTGGAAGCTTATTTTGACACAGAATATGATTGGTCGGGAAGAAGCGTAGCTATCTTCTCCGATCAAAAAAATGATTTTTTCCGAACTTATCCTATTGCAGTTCCGGTGCCTGATCTTGTCCATATTGGCATGCGTCCTAATGTTCGACCACTCGCAGGGCTGATGGATAGTTATGGGGGTTATGGGGTGGTTTTACTTGATAAACAAGGTGCCCGGCTCTTTCACTTTCATCTTGGACAATTGGTTGAGCAAGAAGGTGTGTTAGGGGATCCAGTCAAACAGGTTAAGAAAGGCGGCTCTGGTAAAACAGGGATGCGAGGAGGAGTTGCCTCACAAACTCGTGCAGTTGAGGAAGTTGTTGAGCGGAACATGAGAGACTTGGTTGACTATTCAATTCGTTTCTTTGAAGAAAAACATGTTCGGCGAATTGTTCTTGGTGGTACAGAGGATAATATTTCACTTTTCAAATCATATCTCCCCAAGATGTGGCTAAGCTTAGTGGTTGGCACCTTCCCAGCTTCCATGACATTATCGCATCAGGAAATCCAAAACAAAGCTCTGGAAATTGGTAATAAAGCAGAAAAAGAACGTGAAATTCACCTGATGGATAAATTAATTACACTGGCTTCCAAACAAGCCAATGGAGTATTAGGTCTGGAGCCTACCCTAAAAACGATTAATGATGGACGTGTGCAAACTTTGGTTATTAAACAAGGTTACCAAGTATCTGGATTTCGATGTCCTCAATGCAATAGTCTCACCTCAATTTCTGAAATTGTGTGTAAGAAGTGTAATTCAGAAACAGTCCAAATAGCAGATGTGATTGCTACTGCAGTTAGTTTCACCATTCAAAATGGGGGAGATGTAGATGTAATAACAGGCAGCGATGCATTTGAGAATGCAGGAAATATTGGAGCATTCCTGCGATATTAAGCCTCATTCAAATTAAAGTAAGAGGCTGACCCGAATGTAAAATAGGTTAGCCTCTTTTCAAATTAATGAACGATAAAAAAATTAGATCGACTTACCTGAGCCGTTCTTTGTTTTCTTAATCCAGGGGGATTCTTTCCAGATTTTCGAATAGGGTTCCTAACTCATCCAGGGCATCATCCGGTTTTGTGTTGATAGATTTTTGAATCGTTTCCAGTCGATCTTCAATACCGGAAGAAATATCTGGTTCCAGTTTATCTTTGATAACCTCAAAATAATCAACCGCTAAGATGATGGCCTGGCGACTGCTGATTTTATCCACTTTCAGGAGATAATATCTCGCATTAGCAACCTCATATTTTAAACTCAGCAAATTTCTTTGCAATTCATTCGTGGTGGATAATTCCCCAAATGACTGTTCCAGCGATTGATAATCAGCTTTTAATGAGTTGTTTTCTTCATTGAGTTCAGTAAAATCATTATTCAACTGATCATATTTCTCGTTTAGATCCTCTAGCTGCGATTTTGTTTCTTCTAATTGATTGACTGTTGTTTGATAGAGATTCTGATTTGGTACTATCGATGTGAAATAGGCAATTAGATAACCTGCTAGAAGCAAGACGAAAGCGGTTCCCAGAATTATGAGCCCATTTCTCAGCCATTTTGGCATTGGTTTTTTGGGAGGTTCCGCGAGCGAAGAATCAACAACCTCAGATTCTGTTTCCGAGACTTCAAAGGAACTTTGATCTGTTTCCTGGATGATCTCTTCAGGAGTTTCG
>CAYSFA010000162.1:0-7181 GCA_964430025.1 uncultured Anaerolineaceae bacterium
CCGAGCTGCTAAGGTCATGGCATGTTGTAACCGGTCATAGAGAAGGGTGCGATTTGCAACACCGGTTAATTGGTCGTGCGTGGATAAATATTCCAGATAGCTTTCGTTATTTTTTCTTTCTGTAATATCAATGATGGATACAAATACTTTTTCCCAGGTATCTTCATACCCGGGAGCGATTGTCAGACGCAGAACTGAATAAAACGCAGTTCCCGTAAAATCTTTATGTTGGATTTCACAAATATGTTGGGATGCTCCTTCTGCTAATCGGGCATAAATTTCCCCATTGGCTGGGATAGAAGATTCCATGATTAATCTGTCTAGTCCCCGAATAAAATCCTCTTTAGATTTTGCTTTAAATAATTTGATCGTGGCATGATTCACATTTATAATGACAATTTTTTTCATCAATTGCTTAACCATATCCGAATTTTTTTGGAAGTATTGATGGAAATCTTTCACGCCTTGCGTTTTTAGCTTCTCGATTTCATTTTTTAGTGCGCTAAAATTCTCCTCCCATAAAGAAATCGGTGAATCTTCAAAAAGGCTGCGGTAACGCATTTCATTCTCTTTGAGTAAATTTTCTGCTTTCATTTGATTGGAGATATCCCGGTAAAGGCCGAGCACCCCAACTTTTTCCCCGTTCACCATGACAGGCACCCCCAGGATGTCAACCACCACTCGTTTTCCATCTTTACATCTGCGAATCCCCTGCGCTTCTATTCGTTTACTTTCAAGCACTTTGTTGGTGAGATCTCTTGCATCATCAAGATGTTCTTCTGGTGCGATTAATGAATCTAAATCCCGAGTCAAAGCTTCCTCATGTGAATAACCAAATAATTCCTCGAAGGCAGCGTTGATCGATAGAATTCGTTGAGAATTATCCAAAGTAACAGTGGCAATCGGGTTGTTATCCACCATTGCCCGAAAATACTCAGCTTGATATTGGTATGCTTGTGTTCTTTCGGAGACTGCTTTTTCTAATGTATTCTTGTGGTTTTGAAGAGCGATGTTCGCCTTCTGGAGGGCATCTTTTGTTGAGGCGGCTTCGAGAATATTTTTTGAATACATAAATGCCACCAAAAGAATAAGGATTAAAAAGGCTAATTCCAACACGTACACGGATCGAATGATATCAACGCCTAACAAGGTATCATTAACGAATGCAAGTAATAGGATAAATGTTGATAGAAAGAGAGGATTTTTAAATCTTCTGTTATCCCGTGAAAAAGCTCTAAGGGAAATTGCAGTGATCATCAAGAATGCAATAATCCCAATCCCAAAGGATAGTTGAGATATGATTCCAGCCCCGCTTTCAGTGATGACTTGTATATTTCCAAAAAAGTTGATCAAGTGGAAGGAGCCATCTTGAACGTTCCAGACCAGGTCGTTCCAGATAAAGATTTGGGGAAAGATGATCAAGACTGATGCCAATATCCATGGCAGCGAATTTTTTTTCCAAAATGGAATATTTAAATAATAGATTGTTAAGAAAAAATAGGATAAGAGGAAGAGGGAAATGGATATTATCTGAATTCGTTGAAAGGTGGCTGCTTGCGATAAGTTAGTAGCATTGTATAAACCAGCAGTAGCGATCCCATACACCATGACTGTAAGGGCTGTCCAGGAAAATATAATCTGGACAGGATTTGACTTTTTTCTTAAGGAAACAAGAATAACAAATATTCCTAAAGCACCAGAAATACCTGCAACAACGATTGGCACAATTGATAAAATACTAATCAAAAACAAATACCCCTATTTATTAGTTTATTAATTATTCCTCTTTTATGATAATAATGATTATACAATACAAAAAATTTGCGAATTTTTATCAAAGTTATTAGTTTTGTTAATTCGATGTACCGCAATTACTGGAATTGAAAGGTTTTTGAATAGTAAGTGGATGGATTAAGCAGACAGGGTTCCAATTGGAACCCTGTCTGAATCAAATTTAAATTTCCTCGTATCGCTTTACACGTTGTTCCACCACTTTCAGGCTTCCTTCCCAAAAGGATTTTTGGTGGATATCAATACCAAACCGTTGGGCTAATTCGGCTGCAGATCCTAGCCCTGTGCTGGAGAGCAAATCTATATATTCCGGGATGAAGGATTCTCCTCGTTGCTGATAGATCGCATATAAACCTGTACCAAACATTAATCCAAAGGCGTATGGGAAATTATAGAAGGATAAGGATGCAGAATAATAATGTGGTTTCCACGTCCACATATATTTTTGCAAATATCGCTCATCTAACCCATCGCCATAAGTGGCCAATTGGGCACGTTCCATAATGTCACAAAATTCTTCAGCTGAAAGGTCGGATTTTGCACGGCGTTCGAAAACTTCTTTTTCGAAAAGATAACGTGAATAAATATCAACAATTACCTGAGAATCGCCATTCAACATGCCTTCCAATATAGCTAACTCCTCCTCTTTGTTTTTTGCTTGTTTCAGGGTGGCATTTGAAATAATAGTTTCGCACATAATGGATGCTGTTTCAGCCATTGTCATAGGTGTTCTCTGTTGAAGTTGGGTGCGATTAGCTTTTTCCATACAATCGTTGTGAAAACCATGCCCAAGTTCATGAGCTAAGGTGGAAACCTGATCGAAAGACCCATCAAAGTTGCTCAGAATACGTGATTCACCGGTTCCGGGGACATCCATACAGAAAGCACCGCCCATCTTACCATCACGCTGTTCTGCATCGATCCAGTTATTATCGAAGGCACGGGCAGCGAAGTCGGAAAGAGCAGGAGAGAAATTCTGGAAGTTATCGAGGATAAAATCGCGAGCTTCACGGAAGGTAAATTTAGTCTCAGATTTTCCAACAGGGGCAAACAAATTCCACCAGGGTAATTTTTCCTGTCCAAAGCGTTTTGCTTTCGCGCGGAAGTAACGTCGAAACATTGGGAAGGAGTCGTGCATGGCAGATAACATTGCATCCAATGTTTCCTGATCAATACGAGCCATGTCGATGGCACTCTCCAAAGCATCTTTACGACCACGGCGCTTGTTTAAAGTGATCACGGTGCCTTTAATACCATTTAGTGCTGCTGCCAGGGGTTCTTCCACGGTTTTCCAGGCTTGTAATTCTTTCTCAAACCCTTTTTTGCGAACTTCTTCCTTTGGATGTGAGCGTAGATTGATCAAGGCTGGAGCAGGAAGTTTTTTGGATTCTCCATCAATTTCCATTTCAACACTTAATTGTGATGTGATCACACCTTGTAGTTTTTCCCAGGCTAAAGCACCACTGAGATTCAAATCGGAAGCCAGTTCTTCTTCCGCCTGACTCATCAGGAATTGGCTAAAATGAACTATTTCCTTTAGAGCAAAAGAATGAGCCTTGACATTCCCGCCCACATCAATGATTTCATCAATTTGATCTTTCATCATGGCTAACCAATTTTTGAAAATTACATCCTGGTTATTCAGACGGACGGTTACTTGTTCAAATTCGGACATCAACCGGGTAGCCAATTTGTTGTAGGAATCTGTGCTAATGAAACTGTAAATGTAATTTCCCACTTTTCCAGCATGGGTAATGGTCTTGTTCAGTTGGTCAACATAATCAGATAATGCTGTGTTGATCAACTTTTTATCATCTTCAATCGACAAATCTGCGAGTTTCGATTGAAAACAACTCATTAATTCGTCTATTGATGTTGCAGTATAGGCAAAAGCTTTTTTAAATTCTTCTGATTCCAGGCTTGGGAAAATGTTTGATAAATCCCAGCGAGTCGGTTGGTCACTTATCATATTTGTCTCCTTTTATTATTCGTTTCTTGAAAATTATACATCCACTTATTAATGGTGATGGTGAGTGCCTGCCCAGGATTTTCCATTATCCATCGTCGACCGTCTGGATGGAATCTTTTTGTCTCCTTCCATGTATTTAACAACAAATACCTGGTAATTCTGAGAGTTTCCTCCCGGTTCGGTTCGCTCCTAAGCCGGAAATAAAAAACGCGGGAAATCACCCGCGCTCATTTATTTTCGAACTGGGGATTAGATCATATTTACCCAAAGAAAATGTTCTAAAAGATCAATTGTTTCTTGTTTTTCCTCCAATAGGTGTTTGACTACATCACCAATCGAAACGATTCCAATCATTTGACCATTTTCCATCACAGGTAAATGACGGAGCTTTTTATTGGTCATTACAGCCATACATTCTTCCACTGTTTGTCCCGGATCGACAAAATATACCGGATAAACCATGAGTTCACTGACGAGTTGGTTCATGTCAAAACAATCATCATTAATAGCATGTCGAGCAAAGTCTCGTTCTGAAAAGAAACCGACGACTTTATTATCCTTAGCTACAGGTACAGCCCCAATATTATGGCCTTTCATGAGCACCAATGCTTCCCGAACAGTTGAATCAGGATGGACAACCCATATATCCTTCCCCTTATTTTTAAGCATATCCTTTACATTCGCCATGGCTGATTCCTTTCTGAATTAAGATGATTATTATAAAAATTATGACAATCCTACTCGTTAGAGTCAAGCGTGTGTCTATCATCTTTTCTCTAGGGCACAATAATTCGATTACCGGTTATATAATACAATTGGGATATCAGGAGTTTAGCATGTCAGAATACATCAAGGAAAAATATTTCAAAAAAGCATCAGAAGGCAGTTCCATAAATGCCAAATTAGATTCTATCGATTCAAGCCTGGGAATAATCGATGGAAAACCTACCCCACTGGTGGAAAGGATCTTTGTGTCCCTGGATGAAATTTTTGACCAGGCAAAAGAATTGAAAAGCAATGAATTTGAAAAACTCCAATTAGAATCTCAACTAAACTATTTATCCAAACAGATTTACAGAAACGCAAAAACCTTATTAAGGGCTTTTGGGGGAAAAGATAAATTAATTACCGAACGAAAAAAACGCGATATTCCCTCTGACCATTGGTGGTGGTTTCTTGATCATCATCTTGAAGAAAAAAGAAAGAGAAACATAAAACAAATTCTCAAGGGTGGTTTGATAGTCATCTCTGTTTTTGCCTTCATCACCATAATTTATTACCAGTTCTTTGCTCCTCCTCCAGAGGTCAGGGCACGCATTCGATTGGAAGGAAACATCGACGACCTGATTGATTTAGGAGATTACGACACTGCTATGCAGGAAATTATTCCTGCGATCGAGCTTACGCCTGATTATTTTCCGTTGTGGATTAAAAAAGGCGTATTAGCCAAGGTTCTAGGTGATGAGCAAACTGAATATGAGTCGTATGGTCAGGCCAGAGAACTATCCAATGATCTTGTGCTTTTTTACATGGAGCGCGCTAATGTTTTTATGCAATTTGGGTTATTGGATGATGTTCTGGCGGATGCTGAAAATTTACAGGAAATAAACTCCGATTCAGCGGAAGCATATTTATTTCAGGGTTTGGTTTTTGAGACGAGGGGGGAAGGTGAAAAGGCCTTGAAGTTTTTCGAAAGAGCTTTGGAGTTGGCTGAACTTCAGGGAGATGGCCAACTCGCCGCCACCATTAAGGTGAGAATGGGAATGATGATGCCATTGGTTCCCATGCTCACCCCGTACCCATAAATTTATTCAGTTGTTTCTGGTGTAGGTGTTGGTATCGGACTAGTGAAATCATCTCCAGATATGCCAGTAAGCCGGCTTGCATTAAACCCGGCGACTTTAAATATGAAATCGGAACCACTCCATTTGACGAAGAAATTACCAACTTCATCGGTGTTGCCGATCCATAATTCTCCTTTCAAGATTTCGTCCTGATCGTCGGAATAAGAAAGAACAACAATCGTGTCAGGATCTTCTAACCCAAATTCAGAAGATGGAGTCTTGGAAACCGGTTCAACAAATCTAAGGGTGGTTAAAGCTGTTTTCAGACTACTCCACTTGCTCTGGTCGAATTGATAACCTTCCTCAATTTCCTTGGAAGACCAAACACCTTCGCTATCCGCTTCAAATACAAATTTACCCTGTCCGTTGGTAACTTCGATCTTTTGAACTGCATCTCCGGAAATTTGGTAAATCAATGTGTCCACCCAACTAGCGATGTCAGGTGAAATATGAGAGGTTGAAATCGCATTGGTTAAGTAAACTTCAGGTTTTCCTGCCAACCGGAAATGAATATTACTGTTTGCCGGGGAAGACCCAAAGTAGAGAGTATTTTTTGTTCCATTAATGGTGATGTCTACTTTGCTGACAAAATTATCCTCAGAGATGCTCAAGCGGCTATGGCTTGATTCGGACTGTGTGACTAAGCGGTTGTCTCTGATTTGGGCTAATCGATCAACGAGTTGCTGAACTTTCTCTTCCTGAACTGGAAAATTATCCTGCAAAGGTAACGTCCATTGATCCCCGTTTCTTTGCATGGTGACTTCATTTCCCTCTGAATCGCTAAGAGAGACTTCTGACACATTTTCAATTTTCAGATCGGGATAAATGAGATTGTTGCTGGCTGTTACAGGTCGCTGTAAGAGGAATACAACCAGAACCAAAATGATTTGCACACCAAGAAATGCTAATAAATATTTTTGGAGTTTAGTCATTCTCTCCTCCTTGTTCCATTGAGTTGGTCTGCAGTAAGATGTTTTTGGCGTTATTCTTTCGATTTCTCACTTGCCAGTATCCGTATAAACCTATCAATAAAACAGCTTCGATAACATAGATACTGATTTCCCAGAAGGTTTGTTGTCGAGTGTCTAAGGGGATCAAAACTCTGGTGGCAGAACCCCTTGACCGGATGGAAAGTAAATCAGTATCTTCCACTGACCAATCCACAGCGTTTTGCATTAATCGCAGGTTATTGACAACATAATCCTGCGTTAATTGAGAAGATAGTTGCAAGGGCAAATCATCCACGAATCCAGAACTCCCAAAAACTACTAAACGACCTTCCGCGGAAGATTTATTAATTGTCGTGAGCGGTTGAGTTGATTGATTTTCTTCCTCTGTGACGGCAACTGTAGGGATAGGTTTGTCCTTAAAGAAGGAGTCAAAACTTCCCTGGATGGCAACCGCCAACGGATAGGAGGTTTGGGACTCTGAAATGGCAAAACCAACCTCAGGATAAAGATCAAAATCGGGTTGAATGATGGTGCTGGAAGATGTCCATGAGGAGGGGCTCGAAGTCATCAGTACGCTGGTTTCGCGATTCTGGTTTTTCGCTTCGTTTAATTGAACCGGAGAAGCCC
>CAYSFA010000163.1:0-6888 GCA_964430025.1 uncultured Anaerolineaceae bacterium
TCTGATCTTGGATCGCGGCAGCCATCAGCACCCTTACATCATCGCGAATATCGTCGGGGAAGGTCCATTCGATTTTGAAGAGGTGTTTGGCTTGCGCGTGGTAAATGAATATGGCTATGGAATCTACCTATTGGAGCCCATTCCATGAGTATGGTCGCGTATAGCCTGGCTTTACAACTGCCTTATCTTTTCATCGGGATTGGGTTGGTTTTTTTACTTTGGCCTTATAACATTCGATCGAATCTCATCCTTAAATCGATGCTTGGCGTTGGTGTGGGAGCGGGGTTAAGTTCAATCCTCTTTTTCATTTGGCTGTTGCTTTCCCCCACTTCCCTCAAGGGATATTTCCTGATTGAAATTATATTATTACTAGCCACTTTAGCGGCATTATTTTTCACCCGCAACCGCCTTAAGCCCGTATCTCCTTTTGGATTTCAGATTAAGAAACAACACTGGTATGCCTGGGTGTTCTTATCCGTTTTCCTCCTGTCAGTGGTCACCTGGATAATTTCATTTCGCGCGCAAACCTTCATGTCCCCTCATGGGACATTCGATGCCTATGCAATCTGGAATCTGCGCGCTCGCTTTATCATTCGCGGAGGTGAAAACTGGCAAAGTGGGTTATCGCCCGCCTTGGATTGGAAAAACCACGCTGATTACCCCATGCTGACCCCTACGCTAGTGGCGCGTTCCTGGTCAATTCTTAATGAAGAATCGACTCGTGTACCAATTGTGATCAGTGCCATCTTCAGCCTGGGTCTGGTCGGATTGGTATTTGCCTTTCTGCTGGAAACACGCGGACTACTCCTGGCATCTTTAGGGGGAACAATCCTTCTGGCCACCTCCTCGCTGCAATTCTTCCCAATCACACAGAATGCTGATACCCCTCTAGCGTATTATTATGCAGCCACAGCCGGGTTGTTGTATCTATTTACCCAATTTCCTCAAAAGAAGCTACTCGTTCTGGCAGGGGTTATGGCGGGTTTATCCGGTTGGACAAAAAATGAAGGTCTCGTATTTTTGGCTGGATCAACCTTAGTCTTACTGATTTACTTAATCATTCAAACAAAACGGATTCCATCCAGCCTAACAAAGCTGCTTCCTTATATTGCTGGATGGCTCGTGCCAGGAATTGTTATCTTGTTTTTCAAAACACAACTTGCCTCACCAAATGATATGAGTGCTGAAATTACCCTTCAGCAAATGGTTCAACAACTTCTGGACGGTAGTCGCTATTGGTTGATCCTGAATGAATTCTTCAAAATTATTTATGCCATTAATATTCTCGGGATATCCTTTATTGTGTGGGTGCTCGTCTTATTGCTTCTCATGGGCAAAAAAGACCTCCACAAGTCAGGGATTCTGGTTGTTCTTGCGATCATGATGGTAACCTTACTGGGTTATTTTGCCATTTACCTCATCACTCCCCACCCATTAGCCTGGCATCTCAACTACTCGGCAGATCGTTTGCTTTACCATTTATTGCCAATCGCATTATTGATTGTCTTTTTCAATACCCTTTCTATGGGGATCAAGCAAAATCAAATAGCAGTTGATGATAGAAAAAATGATTAATATGATAAAAGGCATTTTGACGACTAAGAAATAATATGAGAAAATAGATCAGAATTTCACAAATAATAATAACAAGTCTTCAAATTCCATTTCTAGGTGAATGATGCTCAAACTAAAACCCTCAAAACTCCATATTCTTGGCTGGCTTACGTTACTCGTTCTTGCCATCGTGCTTCTCGCCCTAACTTCCCCAACACCAGTGGCCGCCCAGGAGGGCAACCCGGTGGTGGTTTATATGTTTTGGGGGGATGGTTGCCCACATTGTGCAGCCGCTAAAGTTTTCTTTTCAGAAATTGAACCAAAATATCCGGAACTGGAATTCCGTTTCTACGAAATTTACAATTCCGAAGACAACCAGGACAAATTCGTCAAAATGGCAGACGCATATGGGTTTGAAGCCTGGGGTGTTCCTACCATCTTCATTGGTGATCGTTACTGGGAAGGCTATGCCGACACCCTGGATGCTGAACTTGAAGAGACAATTCAAACCTGCATAGAAAAAGGTTGTAAAGACGCCGGTGCGGGGATCATCGCCCCAGCGGAAACGCAATCCCCCGATCCAGGCGAGACCAGTAATCCTTCAGAACCTGTTGATCCAAATAACCGTGTCATCAAGCTTCCAATTGTTGGAGAAATCGACCTCAATAAACAACCACTTTTTATCGCCACTGCCCTGATCGCTTTTGTAGATGGCGTAAACCCCTGTTCGGTTTGGGTATTAACCATGCTGCTCGCTCTCACGCTGCATACAGGCTCCCGCAAACGGGTTGCATTAATTGGTGTCATCTTCATTTCCATCACCGCACTTGTCTACGCTCTATTCATTGCCGGGTTATTCACATTCCTTACTTTCGTCAGCTTTGTCACCTGGATTCAGGTGGTGGTGGCGCTGGTGGCGTTGGTATTTGCCCTGGTGAATATCAAAGATTACTTCTGGTACAAAGAAGGTGTCTCCTTCACTATCAGTGATGATAAGAAACCTGGTTTATTCAAACGAATGCGGAAAGTATTGGAAGCCAGCAACTCTCTGTGGGGAGTGATCAGTGCCACTGTGGTATTGGCTGCTGGTGTTTCGCTGGTGGAATTTTCCTGCACAGCTGGTTTCCCGGTATTGTGGACCAACATGGTTTCCTCTCAGGGAGTTACCACCGGGGAGTTTATCCTCCTGCTTTTGCTCTACATGCTCATTTACCAGATTGATGAACTGGTTATCTTCTTTGCTGCGGTGTTCACACTAAAAGCCACTCGCCTGGAAGAAAAACATGGCAGAATCCTCAAACTAATTGGGGGAACATTGATGCTTACCCTGGCAGGTGTGATGATCTTCAACCCCAACTTACTTAATGATTTGAATAGTGCCCTAATTATTTTTGCTGTAGCATTCGGGCTTACTGCTCTGATCTTGCTGGTACACCGCAGAATACTACCAGCATTTGGCATCTGGATTGGGACAGAGAAAAGCAGCAAAAGGAAAACTTCCAAAAAGAAAGGACATTAAGCCATTTTCTAATAAGCTTAATCATTAAGTACATTTCTTAATAATTCACCTTCTCCCCCATAGGCATATAATTGGATAATTCTCTATTTTTCGAGGTCCTTGGATCAAGTCAATCAAAAAACATCTTATTTCTACATGGTGGTGGTTCAAGTGGATGGAGTTGGAAACCAATTGCAGAGCAGTTGGCGAACAAGTACCGTTGTGTATTACCGGATTTACCCCAGCATGGAAAAAGTAAACACATAGAGCCATTCAGCATCCCTTTTGCAGCCGATAGCCTGGCAGAAATCGTTGATTCGCTTAACAATGGTGAACAATGGACGCTTGTGGGTTTATCTGAAGGTGCACAAATCGGGGTGGAATTATTAGAAAAGGCACCTGAGAGATTTCAATTTGCAATTTTAAGCGGAGCAATGATCCTTCCACTACCAGGATCAAAATGGATTTCTCGTGGTTTATTGGATTGGACATATGATTGGTTTGTAAAACCATTTCAAAAATCTGATTGGTACATCCGTATGAATATGTCCCTTTCTGTAGGCATTCCTGGAAAGTACTTTCCCCAATTTAAAATAGATTTTCAACAATTATCAAAAAATGGGTGGACTAATTTAATGGAGGCTAACCTTTCGTATCGGATGCCTAGCAGCCTTGATCAAGTAAAAACAAAATCTTTATTTTTATGCGGGGAAAAAGAATACGGCGTAATGAAAAAATCCGCACACCAACTTGCCCAAACAATCCCTCATGCAAAAGCAGGATGGGTAAAGATTCCTGGAAAGTTTTCTCTCGCTCAATCTCACAACTGGCCACTGAATCATCCTGAACTAGCTGTTGATATTATTCAGGACTGGATCCTTCAAGAAAACTCTATTCCATCCGTTAAGTTAGCGACATAATGTACCAACTTAAATAATTAATCTAGATGGTTAGTTTTTTCAAATCCTATCAATGTTGAAATCGCAACTTTCCAAAGGTGAAGGGTTTTAACAATCACTAAAACATTGGTCATGAGGGTCACTATGACCGGCACGCTTTCACCCGTGGAAAGATGTGCCGATAACCGACAGCTTTGTATCCCATCGGTACCATGTGATTTAGTCAGGTATCGGTTAGTATTTATCATGTCCAATAGGTAACCAATAACGAGGAGAGAAACTCTCCGGCAAAAGGAAGTGTATGATAGAAAAATTAATGTATCAAGTATCCCGCCCGGTTGTAAAAGGTTATGTTCATTCCATGCTCAATATGGATGTGAAATGGCACGAGCCATTCCCAGCGGGAGCGAAAATCATAGTGCCTAACCACCCCACCACCACCGACCCTTTCTTCGTAGCTTCTTTGGCTAATCACCAGGTTTTCATCTTGATCAATGAATTGCTTTTCAAGGTTCCCGTATTGGGCGAGTATTTACGGCGTTCGGGGCATATCCCGGTTGTCGCTGGAAACGGTAAAGCAGCAATGGATGAGGCAGTCAAACGCTTATCCAATGGCGATACCATTGTCATCTTCCCGGAAGGGGCACTTAGCCCGGCAGAAGGTGGCTTCTGTGAACCTCGTACTGGTGCCGCTAGATTGGCACTAATGAGTGGCGCCCCCGTAATCCCTGTGGGAATCCACTTACCGATGGAACGTGTACGATTTGTAAAAAGCATGGTGGAAGGCAAGGTCGAAGTCGGGCGTTGGTACACCAACGGCCCATACAATATGACCGTGGGGCGACCTTTGATTTTCCGGGGGGACGTCGAAAACCATGCGTATGTACGTCAGGTTTCCAAAGCTATCATGCATCACATCATTGAAATGGCTCACCAAAGCCGCGGAAGAATGCAACAGGGTCCTACTGCAATGCCTTTACCAGAACTATATTAGTTTTTTGGAAGGGAACAACAGAATATGAGAATAGTAACGGATAGTGGCATGGATGTCTCTCCCGGTGCTTTGGATGGCTTGAATGTCACCCAAATTCCACTAAAACTTGAGTTAGATGGGAAGACTTACCTTAGTGGTGTGGACATTCAGGCAGAAGAGTTTTATGACTTACTATTAACCACAGATAGTTTACCGATCACATCTCTACCATCACCCGGGGAATTTGCTGATGTATATCGCAAACTAGCTCCTGATGGACCCATTATATACGTTCATATATCATCCGGATTAAGTAACACATACCAGGCGGCAGTTACTGGTGCAGAACTTGTTCCAGAAGCAGAAGTAATCTTCATTGATACATTGACTCTCTCAGCGGCACAAGGTTGGCAGGTGGAAGCAGCTGCACGTGCGGTAAGAGCTGGGTGGCCTGTGGATAAGATCAAAACTTTGGCAAAACAAGTTCGTGATGCCACAGAAACGATTTATACACTGCCAGATTTGCGGTATTTAATTCATGGTGGTCGTATTAGCCACATGAAAGGATTGCTCGCTTCTGTTCTGGGGATCAAACCTTTGATTGGTGTCACCAAAACAGACGGAAAGTATTACGATCGCGGAAAAAGCCCAACATTTAATCGCGCACTAGAGAGTATTGCAAAAACAATTGCGAAAGATATTCCCGAAGGCACAAAAGTACGGACACAAATTGCACACACAGCCAACCCGGAAGGTGCTGATAAATTACGCGAAGCGATGAACAAACGATTTGACTGCCAATGGTTTCCAGATTCCACTGTAGCTCCAGTGTTAGGTGCGCACACAGGCAGAGGTCTGGTTGGGATAATTTACGCCAAAGAAGAAGAGTATCCAGCTTTACCTTAATTAATAATTCATTGTAATCATCATTAATTGCCCGTTTTTCGACAGGGAATTTTCACGTCCCAATTTTCCAATTCACAGGAGATAATCAATGAACATTTTATTGCTTTATCCACAGTTTCCAGATACTTTTTGGAGTTTTAAACACGCACTAAAATTTATTGATAAAAAAGCCAGCAACCCACCACTAGGTTTAATAACCGTTGCTGCACTCTTACCGAAGGAATGGAATAAACGCCTGGTAGATACCAATATCCGCGATCTGACCCAAAAAGATATCCAATGGGCAGACATGGTTATGATCTCTGCCATGGTGGTGCAGCGTGAATCTACCCATGCACTTATCAAACGCTGTAAAACTGCCGGCAAAACAATCATTGCTGGCGGGCCATTGTTCACAGGGGAATATCAGGATTTTCCATTAGTGGATCATTTTATCCTGAATGAAGGCGAAATAACCTTGCCGATGTTTTTACTCGATTGGGTACAAGGCACTCCACAACACGTCTACCAAACATCAGAATTTGCAGATATTCAAAAAACGCCTGCACCTATGTGGGAGTTATTGGATTTAACCCAATACGCAACCATGAGCTTGCAATTCTCGCGTGGCTGCCCATTCGATTGTGAATTTTGTAATGTCACTGCGCTTTTGGGCCATCGTCCTCGCACCAAAACTACTTCTCAATTAATCAATGAGCTGGATAAACTTTATGCTCTGGGGTGGCGGGACTCAATTTTTCTGGTGGATGACAACTTCATTGGGAACAAAAAGATCATCAAACAGGATTTATTGCCCGCTTTGATAGAATGGCAAAAGAATAAGAACGGGTTGCCCTTCAGCACTGAAGCATCCATTAACCTGGCAGATGACCCGGAATTGATGAGACTGATGGTAAAAGCTGGCTTTAATTCAGTATTTGTTGGCATTGAAACTCCCAATGATGACAGCCTGATTGAGTGCAACAAAAAACAAAATCGGAACCGCAATTTGGTGGAGAGTGTCAATATCATTCAAAAAGCTGGCATGATGGTACAGGGTGGTTTCATTGTAGGATTTG
>CAYSFA010000164.1:0-6727 GCA_964430025.1 uncultured Anaerolineaceae bacterium
CGACAATCCTCGGCTTTGCCGCACCAGAATATCCACCTTCCCCCGGGGAAGACGCACTCCATTCCCCCATTCCAACGTCAGTGCATTGATGCAATACCCCAACGCGACGGTAAAAAAGTCATTTCTATACGCTACCTATTCCGAATGCTTTGAGACGCTACCTATTCTGATTGCAGTGATAAGCTGTCAAGTCTGATTACGGTGATACGCTTCCAAATATGACTGCAGTGATAGACTGCCAATTCTGATTACAGTGGTACGCTGGCAATTCTGATTGCAGTGATACGCTACCAAATCTGAATACAGTGATACGCTACCTATTCTGATTGCTTTAATCCTGCTGATGTTGTCCGTAAAAGTACACCTTTTTGAACACCGCTATTCCCCTCTTCTCGCCCGGGATTCAGTACTTTGATTCTGTTCGCAAAGATATCAAACCCATAATGTGAATATCCGTAAACTGTATTGACATTTACGGTCATTTGTGATATAATTAAGCATACCGCTGAAAAGGAGATGGTGTATTGAGTCGCATGGTCTTCGGGTACGCTCGTGTAAGCACTACGGATCAGAATCTGGAACGGCAGCTCAAACAACTACGTGAACACATAGGTGACGAGCGGTTCATTTATACGGACAAGGCAAGCGGCAAGAGCTTTGACCGCGCGGCGTATAATTCTCTTGTAGGGACAGAAAAGAATGCCCCGCATCTCCATGAAGGCGACCTGCTCATCGTATGCAGTCTTGACCGTCTGGGCAGGAACTACGCAGAGATCCGTCAGCAGTGGGAATACATCACGAAGAAGCTGGGAGCCGACATCAAGGTACTGGACATGCCCCTGCTTGATACGAGCGTCCTGCCTGATACCCTGGACAAGCGCTTCATCGCAAACCTCGTGCTTGAGATCCTGAGCTATACCGCAGAAAAGGAGCGGGAGAACATACTGAAGCGCCAGCGTCAGGGCATTGATGCAATGCCCCAACGCGATGGCAAAAAGATCAGCATGAAAACAGGGCAAGCGACCGGCAGACCAGAAATGAGCTATCCGGACAAGTGGCAGGATTTTTATACCGCATGGCAAAATGGAAATATCACCGCAACAGATGCCATGAAGAGGCTTGGGTTGAAGAGAACGACCTTTTACAAGCTGGCAAAGAAGTGCGCTGAAGATGAGTGAATGGAAGTGTACTGAATATTAGTAAACGGGAGTGTACTGAATATTAGTAAACGGGAGTGTGCTGAAGATGAGTAAACGGAAGTGTACTGAATATTAGTAAACGGGAGTGTGCTGAAGACGACTAAACGGAAGTGGGTTGAAGATGAGTGAACGGCGGCGTTAATATCGATGGCGTAAATAGGTAGTGCCGCTTCTTTTGTGTAAACCTCATTAAGGTGGTTCCGGTCAATATCGATAGCGTTAATTTCCACGGATTTCTTTGATGATCCACATGATGACGTAGACGACGGCTGCGATTATCAGCGTCAATGATTTATACCCCTTTCTTCCATAATACGTGCATCCAGTTTAAGCGGTACACTCGGATTTGTCCCCCATTCTTCCATAATACATGCGTCCAGTTTATGCGGCGCAGTCGGATTTTCCCCCTTCTCTTATAATACGTGCGTCCAGTTAAGGCAGCGTAATCGGATTCGTCACCCTCTCTTTCATAATACATGCGTCCAGTTTATGTGGCGTAGTCAGATTTTCCCCCATTCTTCCATCATTTATGAGCCCACTCCACTTTATGCGGCGCAGTCGGATTTATCCCCCTTTCTTCTATAATACGTGCGTCCAGTTTATGTGGCGCAGTCGGATTTGTCCCCGTTTTTTTCATCATTTATGAGCCCACTCCACTTTATGCGGCGCAGTCGGTGCGGTTCACAACCTTTTCCCCCGGGTCAGATTCTTTTCTTTGCTCCACAGAATATCGGCTTTCCTCATTGAGTTTTCTTAGCTCAGCAAGTTCATCGTACGCCTTTGAAAGCGCATCAACGAGGCGCTCTATATCCGCTTTGTATGGTATCGATTTGTTTTCCGCATAGATCTCGACCCATCTCCATAAGCAGGCCCCAAGCGTAACCAATCCGCCGTAAATGAATAATTCCAGGGCCATAATCACAAACACCCTCCTCCTATGCTTCCCGGCTTAAGCAAATTTTCTTTTATGTTGTAACAGCTTACACACCTCACACTTATTTTTTGACAACCGATAGAATACAGTCGGCAGGGAGTCGATACTTGTCAGTGGCGGCGGCAGTTTCGGGGAATCGGATTTCTATTCGCCCCGTAATATATCCGTATATACTGCGTACATATTTCACATCGCATCCTGATAAAGCATCACAAAATTTTCTGACTGCGCTATTGGGATGTTGGGCTTTGAAACGGGCAACTTCCGTGTAGCCACCGTTGTTCTTTATAATTGCCTTCCACGTTCTCATCGTGGCTCCCTTCGTAGCAATTTTAAGTAGTTCGATGTTATAGTCTACCGGGGCAATTTCGTAGTAGTTCAGAGTAGTTCGTAGTAGTTCGTAGTTGGTTGCAGTAGGTTGTAGTAAGTTTAATTCTGCCAAATCACGGAACGACAATCTGCTAAATCAGGGAAAATTTTTCGTAAGTAAGTCGCTCACCTGCTAATTCCAAGGGTTTTTTTCACTAGATCCTCTACGATTTGGAAAGAACTCATAAGTGATGCGTCTGCCGCGCAATCCAAATCCCCAAGCGTCTCGCAAATCTGTTCAAAGGTCGCGTTTCTCGGCAATTCTTCATAATTGTCGGAATAAGAAACCACATTGCTCATTTCCATATCCCTATAAACTTCTTCTGCCTGTTCTTCGCTCAACTCATAGCCGTCAGGAACAGCATCATAAATGAGGTTATATCCTTCGTCCATCTCCTTGTGGACGGTGCAGAGAATTTTGTTCCCCCGGGCTATGATGGTAAACGAAATTGGTTCTTTGTTGACACAACCCGTGGCCCCAAAGTCCTCGCCGGAGGCAAGCAACTTTTCAAGCTGTTCTTTTGCGTCATCGTAGAAATCGGTCACACCCCACTTCGAAGCGTAGGGACTACCAAGATTAACATAATGAGAAAATTCTTCGCTCTTCGAAGCATAGGGATCGCCAAGTTCAACAAATTGAGGAACTTCTTCGCTAGTCACAGACTGTTCGTTTCCAAGATTAACATAATGAGAAAATTCTTCGCTCTTCGAAGCGTAGGAATCGCCAAGTTCAACACACTGAAAAAATTCCATTCTATGTCGCCCCTTTCTAATAGGAGGAAACCCTGTCAACTTCGTCCTTCGGAATATAAACCCCCGTGTCAAACCAATCTTCATCGCCAAGGATTCCCATTTGGTATTCTTCAAAAATCTCCGGGGAAATAATGGCATACTTGATGTCGTTCAATCCGTTTGCTTCTTCTGCCGTGTCAGAGAAAATGTAACCAGTTTCTCCCCCGGAATGAGTGACTTTTGTTCCGAATGGGTACAGGTAGTTGTTGATGTCGATGTAGAACCTGACGCCGCAACCGGGGCAAAAGGTGAACCATCCGATTCGGTCATGCTTGGCGGCTAAGAGATTGAATTTTTGCCGCAGTGGAGACAGAGGGGGGGGTGGTTTTACACCGAAAAGATTTTGTATATATAGGTGTGTATATACCTTTCAATATATTCACTCGCTAGAAATGACCCGATAAAAGGACATTGCGGACATTCCACTATAAATGATTTATTCTAATTCTCTTGGCTTATACGTAACATCTTCATCTAATAAGTCATGTTGAATGGCTCAGTCTCTCTTCTTGCATATTCATGCCTTTTTCGTAATGTGTCGAAGAGATTAGAACAGCTTGGCGAGGTTCTTTGGTTATATATCGACCTGCGTTCAATGATGATGAGGTGTTTGTTGTATGTACTTAAAAATCAGAGTCTTCCTTGAGTATAATTTCAATCACTGTATCTCGGTCATCAGGCAATGGATACGTAGCCAGTGGGTCACTCCCGAAGTTTACATAAAGGTAGTCGCCATACTGTTGAGCTGTCTTCATTTGGCGCACTGGAATATCTGTGCCATCAGCAAGCAGGCGCATGGAAGCAACCTTCCCATATAGATCACTCATCGGTAACGGGCCGATGTTTCCATCGAAAATATGTGCATATAATCTTCTGCCACCCTGCGTATACCAACCCCATTCTGGCTTGGGGAGTGATGAGCCAAAGCAACCATAGATACTTTCGCCATTTTTCCGCATCCAATCCCCAATTTCCGCGAGGATCTCCAACGAGGGCTTTGGTACATTACCCCGCGCGTCCGGGCCAATGTTGACTAATAAATTTCCGTTTTTACTGACGCATTCAACCAGTTTACGAATCAGTAACCGTGGCTTTTTCCATTCGTTATCCTGTGCATGATAAACAAAATGGTTATTAAGCGTTACACATGCCTCCCAAGGGATCGCATTGCCATCCTCATCGGTTAGACCGCGTGGTGGTATGATTTGTTCAGGGCAAGCAAAATCGCCCGCATATTCACTTGGATTACGAGTGCGAATGCTCCCGGAAGATTCATTGCTGCCTTCCAAACGGTTATCAATAATCACACTCGGTTGCAGTGTACGAACCATTCTTACAAGTTCCGTTGCGTGCCATCTTTCACCCATCATATCACCGTAGGAAGCATCAAACCAGAGAATGTCAATTTTCCCATAGTTGGTACACAATTCCCGCACTTGCCCATGCATGTATTCAAGATACCGGGAGAAATCACGCTTAACAGTTTTCTCTGACGGTACTTCGCTCAATGGATGGAAAGGATCTCCATAGTGAGGATAGTCCGGATGATGCCAATCGATCAGAGAATAAAACAAGCCCACCTTAAGCCCCTCTTCACGACAGGCGTTCACATATTCACGGATCAGGTCGCGACCAGCCCGAGTATTAGTTGCTTTATAGTCTGTTAATGCAGAATCAAAAAGGCAAAATCCGTCATTATGTTTAGCGGTCATTACTGCATAACGCATGCCTGCGCTTTTTGCCGCATGTATCCATGCGCGTGGATTATAGTCCACAGGATTGAACGAATCAAAAAAGCGCCTATATTCACCGCTTTTGAGGTAGTCTCTGCATGCCAATAGTCCGCCAAGGGCAGCGGCAGAATACAGTCCCCAATGAATGAAAAGACCAAAGCGGTCATGACGGAACCAAGCGGTACGCATTGTGCGTTTAGTTATGGAATCCATGCTCATACCTCTTTAGGGGCTACTGCATCAAGTATGAAATCCCGAAGCAATGTGGCTGCAATAATGTTCTTGCGTTCTTTTACCAGAGCTACAGAGATATCGTATTGACATGGGGTATCCATTGGGACTATTGATACACCTTGTGTTTTGTTGCCTAATAGCAGTGTCGGTGGCAGGAAGGAAATCATACCATTTGTAACACGCTGTAAGAGAACGTTAATGTTCGAACAGTCAGCGCCGATTCGTGGCGAGTATCCGGTTTTGTGCATTGTCTCTACCACGATTGCGGACACCGAGTGCAGATCCTCGTACGTCACAATTTCACATGTGGACAGTTCTTCTATTCTTACGGTCCTTTGCTGTGCCATAGGATGGTTCTGCGGTAAAATTGCACATATGTCTTCCTTCATCAATGTCTTTATATCCAGAAATCGCTCTGTATGTGATTTAAGTATACCCGCATTGATAAAGGCAATATCGACTTTTAGATCAAGTAATTCTTTCGCCAGTTCCTCTGTTGTAGACTGACTGATCTCAAGCTGAGTATCATTATGTGTGGCCGAGAAGTCCGCCAAATACCTGGTAAAACCAAAGAGATTGACGCTTGACACGACGCCGACCCTTACCAAGTTTTTCGATGCGCTACGATAAGCACCCATTGCTTCCAGCAGATTCAACTCAGCATCTAAAACCCGAGAACCATAGATGACAAAATCCCTGCCCGCATTAGTCAGACTTACGCTTCTCGTTGTGCGCGAAAAAAGCCGCACTCCAAGTTCCGCTTCCAATTTCGCGACCTGTTGCGTCAGGGTTGGTTGCGTAATTAGCAAGGTTCGCGCTGCTTGCGAAAAGTTCCTGGTTTCTGCCACACGCATTACATATCTTATTTGATGTAGTTCCAAAGTACCTCCCCATTTCTGCGTCACCCTTGGTCGACAATATATCAACAACCCAATGAACTGTCAATAAAAATTCTGTTTGCATTCCTATATTGGCTGAATTAATTGTCATTGTCTATTAATCGGCTAGATAATTCGCCGTATTTAGCTGTTTAATAAAAATTGCTGTTGACATCCGCCTCCTTGCCCTGATAAAATATAGACACGGAACGGAACATTGTGAGGGCTGAATTGATGACGCGAATAGCTGACAACGAATTTGTCTTACGAATCAAGAAAACGCAGGAAGCGATGCGGAGTGCCGGCTTTGACTTTTTGTTGACCTATGGAAACGAAGCAGAGCCTCAGTACGTGCGGTACTACTCCGATTACTGGCCATCATTCGAGACAGCCATGATACTAATTCCTTCAGAAGGCGACCCAGTTTTATTAGTTGGTCCCGAAAGCGCCACGTATGCATCAGCCAACTCGCGAATTCATCGCATAGAGCGGATCAAGGTATTGCGTGAGTCTTCTGAGCCTGAATATCCAGGTGAAAAACTGCTCACCCTATATTCCGTTTTCGCAGAACACATGCGCTCTGATGCG
>CAYSFA010000165.1:0-6708 GCA_964430025.1 uncultured Anaerolineaceae bacterium
GACCCCTAGAGTACATTCACTCAGGGATCGTCCTGGGATCTTGTCCCAATCCCCTGACTTCATTTGTTCATCCATCCAGGATAATCTTCGAGCAAAAGCCAAGATGTAGCCAATCACACTGTCTGAAACAGGCAAGGTGAAAGCATTGGGAGTGTTACCAACCATAACGCCTACAGAATTGGCATATTTTTTGTCGATCGAGTCTATCCCTGTTCCCCATTTTGAGATTACTTTCAATCTCGGAAGGTAAGCATCGATCACTCGAGGAGTAAAACGGTCATCCCCACAAATAACTCCATCAACCTTGCCAGCATATTTCAATAGTTCTTCTTCAGATAACCGTTCATGAACTTCAGGAACAATGACCTCTAATCCAAATCTTTCTAAAACCGGAATAAAACGATCCTTAAATGGAATCATATAAGGGGCTGACAATAAAACTGTTGGTTTCATAGAACTCCCAGGAGTAAGTTATCGAAAATGATTATACCAAATCGTTATTTTTCTGATGAGAAATCATTAAGTCCGCGATCAGGAAATCCAATTCTTCATCAATATCCACTGCCTCTGATCTATCAATTTCGAACATCAATGGTCGTTCGCCAATTCGGTTACGATGTTCTTGTAAGGTGTGTTTTTGAAAAAGATATACACATGAATTTTCTTCATAAACGGGTGGTAGATCTTGAGTCCTTAATAGAATCCCCGGATTGTGATTGATGGGTTTGGTTAATTGATCCCAAAAGCGTGTCTGAAGCTTAGTCACAGAGAAAAGTGAATCATAAGCTGGCATATTAGCCAACAATTTGTTTATCGCATTCGATATGGTTTCTGGTTTCAGCAGTGGATTGGTACTATGGGTTTGTAAGTATAAATCTGCATTCACCTTTTCAATATCGTGGAGAAGGATCTCATTCATAGGTACCGTATCAGCGCGTAATTCTTCCGGTCGCTCTAATACTTTTACTCTTGGAAAATCAATCGATAATCCTTCCATAATTTTTGGGCTGTCGGTGTCAACCACTACCTGATCTATCTCTTCAACTTCCAATAAACTGGAAATGATGAAATGATACAAGGGTTTTCCGGCAATCAGACGAAAATTTTTTTCTGGAACTCTTACTGAGTGATGACGCATAGGAACGAGAGCCACTATTTTTATTTTTTTATTCATTTTTCATCCTTTCCAGGTTGATCTTGGTAATGAATGGGTTTTACTTCCCGTTCTTTCTTCTTCACGAACTCACCATTACGTGGGTAATAAAAGGTTTGCTTCAATTGCCAGGTAAGTGGGCCAGATTGATGGTACCCCAAATAAGTTCCATAAAATTGGTTCCAGCGGAAACCTACAACACTTTTCCAGACATCTTTAAATATTTTATCCTTTTTGGCAACCAATAGGTCGTTTTTTACATTAGAGAAAAATGCCCGAAACAGGTCTATCAAACCAAATTGTTCTTGTGGGTATATCATCTTAAACGCCATACCTTCACGGCGATATCGGTTAGAGATCCCCCGCCAGGATTCATTGTGGACGTGAATTATTTCAGCTTCAGCAACATAAGCGATCTTATAACCCTGTTCATGTGCCCATTTAGCCCATTCCAAATCTTCCAACCCAGGTAATGTTTCATTATAGGTATGCAGTTCCCAAAGTTTTTTTCGAACCGCGGCATTTGCATTATTACAAAATGGATGATTTTGATTGAAAGTTGTAATGTCTGAAAACCAATGATCGAATATGCGATGTTCAGAATACTGAGTCGTTTCCATTCCACGTTGTTTGCCATAACTAATCGCAACTTTCGGATCCGAGAAAGGTTCCATTATTTTTTCTAACCAATCCGGGTAGACCGGATAAACATGTGCACTCGCAAAAACCACAATATTTGCCTTTGCATGGGATATCCCAAGATTTAATGACCTCCCAAAAGTGAAATCCTGCGGTTGGATGTTGACTATATCGACATCATACTGATGGGCTACTTTTATCGTTTGATCAGTTGAGCCCGAATTCACCAGGATTATTTGGATATCTTTCAACGTTTGATGTTGAATCCCATCCAATAATTTTTTGATGTGTTTTTCTTCGTTAAACGCTCTGATTACTATGGAACAAGTAGGGGTCATTTTTCAAGTTCGAAAGCTGCTTCTTTCAATATTCCTTCTGAAATTACTTTCATGGTCGTAGAATTTTCTGGAAGAAGATCCTGCCAGGAAAAATCCTTTAATTGAACATACCCGCTCCATACCTGATCTTCTTCTAAAAACGAATCAAACGGGAGCGAGACTCGATATAGTTGAGTGTACAAAAACTTCCTTGTATTTTCTTTAAATTTCTCAGGAAGAGGAACTTTTACAGAACTCAAAAAATCATTGAACATCTGGATGTAATCATACCGGTTGGCTGGAAAATGTACGGTATCTATTTGAGTAAAACGCGATTTTCCTGCGCAAAGGACGGGAACTCCCAATAAAGTAGCTTCCAGGCCAATGGTGGAATTATAGATCATTACAAATTTAGATTTTTGAATTAATTCGTAAGAGCTAAAGTATTCTGTAGCATCAACAAACACTACATTTTCCAACGTATCTACCCGATTGAATTTTGCCCAATTAGCAACACTCTCTTTACTGGCTTTGCCTGGTCTGGCTTCATCTGGATGTGCCCGGATTACAAATAAAGTTTCGGGATGTTGTTGGATGATTTCTAACACCTGATCAAGCCAATCAAACATGTGATCAAAAATCACATTTGCATGAGATTGACTGGTATCAAATATTACATTAGTAAAAATAGGCACAATTTGTTTGAACCTGGCAGCCAAATTGGAAAATGACTCGCTCAAAGTTCTCATTGTCGGCCAAAAACGAACTCCTGCCATGGTGAAGTTGCCCTGGAAGCGTTGCTCTAAATAATTGTCGAGAATTCTATTTTGCTCATCACTGAGGGTGAAATCCTTGGGAATTTCAATGGGATATGCCGTTGCCTGCCCATAGGAAAAATATGCTGTGAAAGGCTGTAACCCTACCTCATGAGTGATGACAGGAATGTTATTTTTTTGCCCGACCCATCTGGCGGTCGCTTCCGGGAATGACATACCATTGAATACTACCAATTTTTGAGGATGGACTCGATTGATCAATTCTTGAAATTGATTGGCAATACTTTCCGCAGCCAATACGTAACTAATGAATAAAGTTTTGGTAATTTCGTTTTCCGGAAGATGATAACAACGAAGCACCCAACGAATAGCGGGTAAAACCAATGAACCTAAAGGGATATCCTTATACTGATATTCAGAAAGCTCCTGAATGGATAGAGCTTGTAGCTGTGGTTTAATTTCCTGATTAGGTTGAAAGGAAAACCACTCGACTTCTGAGTGAGCATACATGGCTTTGGATTGTTTGATACAGATTTGACAAGGTGGAGCATCCAATGGGTTATTTAAAATACTCCCAAGCATGCAATGTTCCATCCCGGAATGGCAGACAAATTGAATTGTCCGTACTCCTTGAAGCTTCAAACTCAAGTTTGTGATTAATGAAAATCCTGCATTCAGACTCATTCCTTGCAGCCGAGTTGACACACCCATGAAAATGATCGGTTGTTTTCCTGCTGCCTTCGATTGTTGCTTAACGTCTTTTGCAAGATTTCCTATTTTTTTATTATTGTTGTAATGTATCCACCGTTGTCGTAGTCCGGTTTGGATTCTTTTAGCCTTACGAATCATTAGAATGAAGTGACCCTGCGAAGTTTTTGTAATGATGATTTTTCACTCTCGTAGACCTTTTTCACTCCATCTCCAAGAGCCTGTTCGGTAACACGAATATATTTAACGAGTTTTTCCATTCCCTGTGGTTCAACAGAAGCAGCTTGGTCTGATCCCCACATGGCTCGATCCAGAGTGATATGCCTTTCAACAAGACAGGCACCTAACGATACCGCAACCGCTGAAGGAACCAGGCCGACCTCATGACCTGAGTAACCGATTGGACAATCAAATTCTTTTTGGAGAGTTTCAATCATTCTTAGGTTCAGCTGGTCTGGAGGGCACGGGTAGGCACTGGT
The DNA here is from genome assembly GCA_964430025.1 of uncultured Anaerolineaceae bacterium. GTDB lineage: Bacteria > Chloroflexota > Anaerolineae > Anaerolineales > Anaerolineaceae > UBA6170. The sequence continues at coordinate 4,073 of CAYSFA010000165.1, forward strand.
GGTATGCGTGATAATCAAATCTTCGATGCCGATTTCTTTGATAGCAGTTCGAATTTGATCCATCGTTGACATCCCAGTGGACAGAATAATTGGCCGACCAGTTGATCGTAATTTTTTCAATAAAGGCAAGTCCGTCATGGACGCTGATGGTACCTTATAACAAGCAGGGTCAAATTTTTCGATGAAATCCACAGAAGGTTCATCCCAAACAGAAACAAACCAGGTCATTCCTAATTCATTACATAACTTGTCGATCTCCTGGTATTCTTCTTCGTTAAATTCTACTTTGTAGCGATAATCCAGGTAACTTATATAACCCCAAGGAGTATCACGCATTTGAGATTGTTGTTCTTTAGGAACACAGATTTCAGGGGTTCGTTTTTGGAATTTAACAGCGTCTAAACCTGCCAAATACGCTTCTTTAATTAATTTCTTTGCAATCTCGAGATCACCATTATGGTTTATCCCAATTTCACCAATAATATAAACTGGATAACCATTCCCGACCATTTTATTTTCTATTTTTACTGCTTTTGACATTTTGACTCCTTACTGATTTCTTCGATCAGATTCTAACAATAAATCGCACACCTCACGAACAGCCCCTTGACCCCCTCTGTGCTGTAATATTATATCCGCTTGTCGTAAAGCTGCAGAATGTGCATCAGCAACCACCAACGCGCAACCTACTAATGGAAAACAGGGTAAATCATTGACATCATTTCCGATAAAAATGACATGATCAGGATTAATTGAATTATCCGTGAGATATTTTCTCAGAACATCTGCTTTCTTTTCCACACCTTGAATTACGGGTAAATTTAACTTTTTACAGCGTACTGACACCACAGGGTTTACTTCACTGGAGAGAACAACCATTTTTTTGCCAGCTTTGTGCATCAAACTGATTCCCATTCCATCACGTCGGTTAGCAGCCACCATTTCCACGCCATCCTGATTGACATAAACTTTATCATCGGTCATGACGCCGTCAAAATCAAAGACAACCAGGTCAACTTGTTCAGGAATCGGTCGTCTTTTTGCACCTGGTGTAACCATGTCCAGTCCACCGTACCAGACCTGCCATTCCGCTTTTTGCCAATCAGCTGGTTTATCAAGATCGACTGTAAAATCCGGATGAATATGCAGTGGTTTTATCCACTTTCCTGACATCGATTTTTGATTAAGGATGACATTCGTACGGATAACATCTATGTGACCAGTTTGCCAATAAGTATCCGGTAAAGCTTGCCTAGCTGAATTGTAAGGTTCTTCTATTCCCTCAACATTTAGGAGACCCACCATATAACCACTTTGGGGATCAATTCTCCACATTTTATACGGATTTTGTCCGGATGGAACCACCCCACGTACTGAGTCGATACTTAGATCCTTCAGGATCTCCTCGATCGCCTCATCCACAAGGTTGATTGGTCTGATAGGAGAAGTAGGCCGAAGTTGGATAACCAGGTCAGGTGTATACCTTTCTGTTTCCTGCAATGTTTTAAGCAGGTTTTCAAATACTGGAAAATCCAAAGTTTGATCTTGAGCGAATTCCTCTGGCCTTAGGAAAGGCACTTCCGCTCCGTATTCTTTGGCGACAGAAGCAATTTCCAAATCATCAGTGGAAACAATCGTCCGTGTCACATATTTTGAGTTCAAAGCAGCTTGAATGCTATACGCAATCAACGGGTATCCGGCAAACAATTTAATGTTTTTACGAGGAATTCCTTTGGATCCACCTCGTGCAGGAATAACTGCAAGAATTTCCAACTTATCTTTTACCATGCTGTCCAACCACCATCTACAACCAGATTTGCGCCTGTCATATAGGAAGAAGCATCCGAAGCGAGGAATAAACAAGCACCATTCATCTCGTCCTGATTTGCCATTCTTCCTAAGACTGTCCGAGCAGAATAACGTTCTGTGAATACATCATCATGTTGATTGTACACTCCACCAGGAGTTAGTGCATTCACCCGAATTTGTGTTCCCATATAATATGTTGCCAAGTATTTGGTTAATCCGAGAACCCCAGCTTTGGAAACGGTATAAAAAACTGGTTTATATTGTCTGGGCTGCCCCTCACGTTCATAAAGGCGTTGATCTGGCCCAACTAAACCATAGGTGGAACAAATATTGATAATGGAACCTTTTTGATCCTTTAACATTGCTTTTACAACGGCCTGAGAACACAGAAACATCCCTGTAAGGTTGACATCCAATGCCTCCCGGAACATTTCCACCGGGTAATCTTCAAAACTATTATTATGTTGGCCTGCATTTTCCTGGTCGAATTTCGGATCCATCGCTGCACTATTAATCAGGACATTTACACCGCCAAATTGTTGTACTGCTTGATCTACCATCGAATTAACCGATGCTTTGTCAGTGACATCCACCTGTATCGCTAAGGCTTTATATCCACCTTCTCGTAATCCACTGGCTACTACTTCCGCCTTCTCGAAAGAAAGATCAGCCACAATAACATTGGCTTGCGCTTCGGCTAACGTTTTTGAAAATTGTTTTCCTAAAAGCCCAGCCCCACCCGTGACAATAGCGGTCAGACCATTCATGTTAAATTTTTCAAAGATTGTTCCCATACGGTATCCTTTTCTTCCAGATCGTGCTGGTTA
>CAYSFA010000166.1:0-6706 GCA_964430025.1 uncultured Anaerolineaceae bacterium
TTTGCTCGGAGTCCTTACGAATGTCAAAGCCTAAAACGGTCGCGTTCCCATCACTAGGGCGGATGATGCCACACAGCATACGAATGGTGGTTGTTTTCCCAGCCCCGTTTGGGCCTAACAGCCCAAAGATCTCCCCTTTAGGAACGTAGAAATTGACTTTATCGACAGCTGTAAATGAACCAAATTCTCTGGTCAGATCGAAGGTTTCGATCGCGTTAGTATATGCGTTCATGATTGTCCCCGCCTTTCTTCCACCAGATGGATAAAGACATCCTCCATGGTGCGCTTACTGTGGCGAAGAACTTTAATTTCAGCGTTTGCCTTTCCAAGCTCATTTGACAGGGCATTCACAGCGTAGCCTGGATCCTTCACTGATAATCGCAGACGATCCCCAATCGTCCTCCATTGCATTACGAAATTTGCGTTTCCAACGATCTCACGCATCACTTTTCTTGGTTTGGCTTTCACCTCCACAATTTTAAAAGGCAAGCTGTTTTGTAATTCTAGGGGGGATCCGATGGTTAGCAATTCACCCTGATATAAAATCCCGACTTTATGGCAGCGTTCTGCTTCATCCATATAGGGGGTACTGACCACAACAGTGACACCTTCCTGAACCACCTGGGATAGAATCACCCATAACTCCCGGCGACTGACTGGGTCTACTCCAGTGGAAGGTTCATCCAGGAGCAAAACCTGTGGTTCGTGTAAAAGCGCGCAAGCCAGGGTTAATTTCTTCTTCATACCACCTGATAAGTTTGCCGCCCGACGATCGGTAAAATTCTTGAGTCGTGTAAAGGAGAGCATTTCCTGAATGCGTTCATTTCTTCTTTTTCCATGCACGCCGTTGATGTCTGCGAAAAATATCAGATTTTCCATCACTGAGAGATCCGGATAAAGGCTGAAGTTCTGAGGCATATACCCGATCATCTTTCTGGCTTGAGATTTGTGATGGGCAGTATCAAACCCTCCAATTTTGGATTCTCCGGCGGTTGCGGGTAAGACAGAGGCCAACATTCTCAATGTGGTCGTTTTCCCTGCGCCATCCGGGCCTAATAAACCAAACATTTCTCCACTACCCACAGAAAAACTCAGGTCTTTAACAGCATAAACACCATTAGAACTTCGCGAGAATTTTTTCGCTAATCCCTGGGCTTCGACTTGATAGGTTTTCTCTTGCATTGAAGGGAAAATGATCTCTTCAGTTGATTGTTGAAATTTTTGTAAAAGCGACAAGACCACTCCTTATTGATCACCTTTTCTAGTTCATTTATAAAAGGAATTCAAAATAGCGGATAGATGTGGAGTACCACAAGCTGTTATGACGGTAATCATAAAGAAAGGTGAGTCGCGTCATGGAATAGCTGTCCTCAGGTCATGTTCTCATAATCAATTTGGGAAATTATGTTAATATCTTAATATGAAGTTAAACGCGCCAACTGAACCTGGATTAATCCGTATATTCCGATTTTTTGTCATCGCGGAAACAGTTGCCTTTATGTTTGTTCCTTTGGGAGAGTACTTTTTCACTGGAAAAGTCATTCAATTCATCAGCGATCCCTTCTACTTCATCTTTCTCCAGGCATTGTTACTATCCATTTATCTTTCCATTCCATGGCTTCAGCGCAAATTGCGTTCGCTCTATTTGATGATCGCTTTACTAGTGGCGACCATCATGCCGGTGTTTATTGTCAATATTGATACCACAGCACGTGTAATGAGCGGTCAAGGGCTGGAAATGTATCGGATTTGGGCACTGTTGCCTTTACTGATGATCGCGCTGGTTCCAGCTGCCTGGCAATATGACTTCAAGGTCGTTTTTCTGGTGAATACCTGGTTGGGCATCCTGGATGGAATATATCTGATCATGCTCTTTGGTGGGTTTAGCTTTGATCTTCTGATGCCCCTCTTTGCCATTTTTATTCGTATGATCTCCTTGAATCTGGTTGGGTTTATGATTTCAGAATTGATCTTCACCCAACGGGAACAACGCCGGGAATTAATGCATGCCAATTTGATGCTCAGTCAACAAGCATTGGTTCAGGAGCAGCTGGCAATCAGTCGTGAAAGAAACCGGTTGGCCAGAGAACTTCATGACACCTTGGCACATACCCTGAGTGGTCTTTCTGTGCAATTGGAAGCTATTCATACCATCCTGCCGAAAGAACAAAAAGAAGTCAATGAAATGCTTGAGACTGCACTGTACACTTCTAGAACAGGTTTAGAAGAAACCAGACGTGCTTTAAAAGCCCTGCGAGCAGAACCACTTGAAGATTTGGGGTTGAAACTTGCGATCCAAAACCTAATATCGAACATCAAAGCCCGCACAAATCTAACCATTGACTTGTCCTTTGACGATAAAAATTCAACACTTAACCAGGAAGAAGAACAAACCATTTACCGTATCTCCCAGGAAGCACTGGAAAATATTGTGCATCACGCAAAAGCAAGGCAGGTTTGGTTCACCTTCCAACACACCCAGGTTGGGTATGAACTATCCATAAAGGATGATGGAGAAGGATTTAAACAGGAATTGATTTCCGGTAAACGAGATCGGTTGGGTATTCGCGGAATGCGTGAACGCGCTGAAATGATCCATGCTGATCTGGAGATTACCAGCGAACCGGGTAAGGGAACTGAGCTAAAATTAACCTTGAGGAAATAATGATCCGAGTAATTATCTGTGATGATCAAGAAATTGTTTGCCAGGGGTTATCCACCATTCTGACCAGCGATCCCCAAATCAAAGTTGTGGCGACTGCTAATAATGGCCTGGAAGTTCAGGAACTGGTGGCAATTCATAAACCCGATTTGGTTTTAATGGATCTAAAAATGCCAGAAGTAAATGGGATTCAAGCCACGCAGAAAATTCGCAACTCGTTTCCTCACATAAAGGTTCTGGTGTTAACTACTTATGATGATGATGAATGGTTGTTTGATGCAATTCGGGCTGGAGCCTCTGGGTATTTATTGAAAGACACGCCATCAGCCACTTTAATTCAAGCAATTAAGGGGACGATCGAAGGGGAAACTTATTTGGATCCGAACGTGGCCGGAAAAATCCTCAATAAAGTTTCAAATGTACAACGCCCCGAGGTACAACCTTCTAATATTCAGCTCAGTGAACGGGAGACGGAGGTTCTGCAATTAATGGCCAGAGGGCTTACGAATGCAGATATTGCCCGTGAACTTTATCTGTCCGAAGGAACGGTTCGTAATTACACCAGTGCTCTTTTTACAAAATTGGGGGTAAATGACCGAACCCAGGCGGTGCTGGCTGCATTACGTTATGGGTTGGTGAATATACACAACGTCTGATCAAGGTTAGACATCTTTTCAGAACCTTGTACGAATCTTAAGAATCAAGCAGAATGGCTATATAATGAAGATGCCATTACTTAAGTTTAGGAAAGCTTTGAGAGAAATGAGATTCTTCGATGCATAATGATTTAAAGACCCTTTCCCAGCGGATGATAATCACCGCGGCAATGCCGTTTGATGATGAAAAAACAATTGAAAGAATAATCAATCAATCGATCACCTTTAAGGGATTTGCTGTTCTGCCATCGTTTTTAAACCATGCAAAAAAGCTCTTGGATGCCACACGAAATGAAAAATTAATTGGGTTGGTGGGATATCCTTCAGGTGGAGTTTCGACCAAAACTAAAGTCAACGAAATTCGTGACCTGGTATACGAGAAAGCGAATGAATTTCATGTGGTTGCGAATGTCGGCTACATTCTTTCAGGACGATGGGAAGATGTGGAATGTGAATTAATTTCGGTTATCCATTCTTCTAATGGGCTACCTGTTAGTTTGATCATGGAATCCTCTTACCTGAGTGATCACCAGATTATGCGTCTTGTAAACCTAAGTGTGGATGTCGGTGTTCATTGTATTGGCACATCCACCGGATGGCTCCCTATGAATCCTGATCTGGAACAAATCCAAAAGATTCAGGAAATTGTTTATGATCGCCTACCGCTCATGGTCGCGGGGGTAGAAAATGTGGAACAAGCTGTTGGGCTGGTGGAGAAGGGGATTACTAGCCTGATAATTCGTGCTCAACACGCAGAAGCCATTCAAGCACAATTAGTCTAATCATCTAATTTCTTCATTAAACACCAGTAGGATGAGGTGTTATTTTATTTAAGAATGATGATTTTCTATTTGACCAATTTATAGGATAATAAAGAAAGAGGAACACAATTTATTCACCCTATGAGGTTTGTATGACTTTAAGAGATGACGCGCTTGATTATCATTGTTTGTGTGGAAAACCCGGAAAAATCTCAGTGGAATCAACCAAACCACTGGAGACCCAGGCAGACTTATCCCTGGCTTATACACCTGGTGTAGCTGAGCCGGTTAGAGAGATTATGAAGGATCCCCAGGCTGTGTATCATTACACCTCCAAAGGTAATCTGGTGGCAGTCATTTCCAACGGCACTGCCATCCTAGGCCTGGGCAATCAAGGAGCATTGGCTTCCAAACCGGTTATGGAAGGCAAGGGAGTGCTCTTCAAGAAATTCGCCGGGGTGGATGTTTTTGATATTGAAGTGGATGAAGTTGACCCGGATGCCTTCATCAAAATCGTGGCTGGGATCGCGCCAACTTTCGGAGGAATCAATCTGGAGGACATCAAATCTCCGGAGTGTTTTTATATCGAAAAGAAGCTGCAGGAAATGCTGGATATTCCAGTCTTTCATGATGATCAACATGGCACAGCTATTGTTTTAGGAGCTGCTTTGCTGAATGCCCTCGAATTGGTGGGGAAAAAGCCGGACCAGGTAAAAGTGGTTTTCTCCGGAGCAGGGGCAGCAGCGATCGCGTGTGCCAGGCATTTGCTGCACATCGGTGTATGTAAAGAAAATATCTGGATGGTGGATTTACATGGCCTGGTCTATATTGGTCGCAAAGAAGAAATGTTCCTGGAGAAAGAGATTTTTGCGCAGGGATACCAGGCTGCCACTTTGAGTGAGGTGATCGATGGGGCAGATGTGTTCATTGGCCTTTCCGCGGCAGATGTGCTCAAACCGGAAATGGTTTTGAAAATGAATGCGGATCCAATCATCTTTGCGATGGCTAATCCCAGCCCTGAAATTGATTACAACCTGGCCAAACAAACTCGCCCGGATGTAATCATTGCGACAGGCCGCTCCGATTTTCCTAACCAAATCAACAATGTGTTGTGTTTCCCTTTCCTTTTTCGCGGGGCGTTGGATGTTCGAGCCAAAGAAATAAATGATGAGATGAAAATGGCAGCTTCCCAGGCATTGGCTGCCTTAGCCCATGAACCGGTTCCGGAGGACATCCTGCGAAGGTACAATCTTTCAGATCTTTCTTTTGATAAGGATTACTTACTGCCAAAAGCTCTGGATAAACGGGTTTGTTTGTGGGTAGCAACGGCGGTGGCTGAAGCAGCCATACGGAGCGGGGCAGCTCGCCTTAACATCGACCTGGACGAGTATAGATCCTGTTTGTGTGAAAATTATAGTTGTTAATTAGGGTTAGTATTGGTCGCCTGGATCGTGATGATAGACGACCATATTCCCTAATACTGCCCATGAGTTTTCAAACACTTCAACGGGCACCTGATAAAACTTGCCATTGTTCAGGTAGCGGATAAGATCCTTTCCATATCCGGTGATTATCACTGTATGTTCGTAGGGAGCAACGGTGACCTTCTCTCCGTTCTGATCCACATACTCCACTGATGTGCCACCAACCATGTTGCCAATTACCCAGGCTATCAACGGTTGACCACTGGCGATCTCCTTCTTAAGATTCTCAAGGCTAAAATTCTTGGCAGCGCGGGCTGGTAAGCTGTAATCTTCCTTTAATAAGTCAGCAACCGGTTGAGCATGCACTCCATAAGAATATGGGGGGATTTGACCCCAGGGGTCGTGAACTTCTCCCACAAATCCTTTATCTGGGTTATCTGATCGGGAAAGCCCAAATTGGAAATCGGATTCGTAGATGGTTACGCCAAAAAAATCAGCCCAATCGACCGCAGTTCTTGATTCACAACTCAACGGATAAGATTGGCGGAAACTTGGCACGCCTGAGATATAAAATGAATTCGGGATAGGAGTTGGAGAAGGAATTGGAGTAAAGGATGGGATGGGGGTCATACTAGGCACCAACGTTGAGCTTGGTCGTAAAGTGGGGCTGGAGGTAGGTGTTACAGCATCGAGTTCTTCCTGAACCATGGAGGGTAATGTAATGAGATTCTTCTTCATGACTGTCTCTTTGCTAGACGAGTCTATTTCTGTGCTGGCTGAATTGCCGGTGCAACTGGTAAGAATGACACAACAAAGTATGAGGAGAAGCGATGGGAGCTTTACAGCTGACATGGCATGATTATAACTGGAAAAACTGACCTCTTTCAAAAATCTTTTTAATGCCAGGACTAGCTTTGTTGTCAAAACTTTATGAATTCATATAGAATTATTAAAACAAAAATTGAGGGAGAACACGATGCCAAAAGATCACCTCATCCCAGAATGGCAGAATCCAACTATCTTTGAAATCAATCGTCAAACTGCGCGCGCAACATCATTTTCCTACCCCGATTTGAAGACAATTCTAAAAAATAAAACATCCCCCAACCAGATTCTTCTGGATGGTGAATGGGATTTCCATTGGGTACCCAAACCAGCAGATCGACCGGAAGGATTTGAGTTACCTGAGTATATTCCTCAAGG
>CAYSFA010000167.1:0-6560 GCA_964430025.1 uncultured Anaerolineaceae bacterium
CGGTGGCGACCAGGATGTCTTCCACTTCGTGGATGATGTCGCCGGGTTTGATGCCGGCTTTATCCGCGATGCCGCCAGTGGTGATGGAGTTGACCCAGATACCTGGGTATTCGCTGTTGGGTCCGAAGACGATAGCATAACCATCCAACCCAAGGGAAGCGACATTCTGGCGTTCCCGTAACTGGTTGACGATCGGAATCGCCTGGCTGGCTGGGATGGCAAATTGTTGATCAACGGAAGCGCGGGTCATGTAGTTGATACCGACTACACGTCCATCAGTGGTGACGAGCGGGCCACCGGAGTTGCCAGGGTTGATTTTGGCATCATGCCCGAGGATGAAATTCATCGAAGACCAGGAGGTTTGACCATCTGCGTCGGTTTTGGAAATGATACCTTTGGTCAGGTTGTATTCCGGCTCCAGCAAGGGGAAGCCAGCGGCGTATACATCCAACCCGGTTTTTACGCTGTCTTCATACCAGTTCAGGTAAGCGAAGTCGCTACCTTCCACCTGCACCACAGCCAGGTCAGCACATTCGGACGTGCCCAGAATGCGCACGTTGCGTGGTTCGGTTTCTCCATTGACATAGGCTTTGAGAATAGCAGCCCCAGCCACGACGTGATTATTGGTAACGCCGATGCCTGAAGGGTGAATAAAGAAGCCAGTTCCGCCCCATTCGGAATTGAGCATCAACCCCTGGTCGATGTCGTTATAGGTGCCGGTGGCGACAAGCTGGAATACAGCGGGTTGTACTTCATCAATGGTGGTAGCCGAAGAGCCTTCGCTCACCGGGGCAACCGGTTCGGCGGGTTCAACTGGTTCAGTCACTGGTTCCTGTACCACTGGTTCGCGGGTGGGTGTGGTATCTTCCGATGGGGTATTCCCCGACGAAAGATTACAGGAGATTGATACTAACATTAAAATAAGGATAGGGATTAATAACTTACGCTTCATCTGTCCTCCGAAAAAAAATATTATTACTGGTCAAATTTTGGCTTGAAAACAATGACCTTTCTTAAATTTTAGGTTGGAATAAAATAATGTCAACATACAAATACGTTAGGAATCAATAATTGTATTCTAATAGGAGTTATACACCTTTATAAAGTAGACAAAAGAGAATGTCGAAGGTTTTTTCAAGTAAAATAAAGGATATGAATCAAACAGACGTGGATGAAGATCAGATCATTTTGGGTGATTGCATCGAAGTCATGAACAAACTGGAGCCCGATTCGGTGGACATGGTCTTCGCTGACCCGCCTTATAATTTGCAGTTACGGCAGGCCTTGTGGCGTCCTAACCTGACCCAGGTTGATGCGGTGGATGACGACTGGGATAAGTTTGATGATTTTGCAGCGTATGACCAGTTCACACGTGATTGGCTGAACGCCTGTAAGCGCATCCTTAAGCCAACCGGGACTTTGTGGGTGATTGGCAGTTACCATAATATTTATCGGGTGGGGTCTATCCTGCAGGATCTGGGTTACTGGATCTTGAACGATGTAGTTTGGGTGAAGTCTAATCCGATGCCCAACTTCCGCGGGGTGCGCCTGACCAACGCGCATGAAACGCTGTTGTGGGCACAAAAGGAACGGGGTGCTTCTTACACCTTCAATCATCACAGCTTGAAGATGATGAACGATGATTTACAAATGCGCAGCGACTGGTATTTTCCGCGCTGCAGTGGCAAGGAGCGCCTGAAGTTGAACGGTTCCCGTGCACATTCCACCCAGAAGCCATTGGCGCTGTTGTATCGAGTGATGCAGGTATGCACCAATGAAGGTGACCTGGTGTTAGACCCGTTTTTTGGCAGCGGGACGACCGGGGCGGCCGCGCGTTTGTTGCGCAGGCACTTCATTGGGATTGAGCGTGAGGAAACCTATGTAAAGGTTGCCACTGAGCGTATTGCCTCGGTGACCCCACTGGGTGAGGACTTCCTGCTGGCGCAGACGAATCCGCGTCGTGAACCACGTTTGCCTTTTGGGGAGCTGCTCGAGAATGGCTTTATCCAGCCTGGCACCACCCTCTATTTTGGGGAGAAGAGCGATGTGGCAGCCCAGGTGATGGCGGATGGTTCGCTGGTGTTGGATGGCATACGCGGGTCGATTCACCAATTGGGACGAAAAATAAAAACTGGCCCGGTCAACGGCTGGACTGCCTGGTATTACTTTGACGAAGGCAGGGGAAAGCGATACCCAATTGACCGGTTACGACAGAAGTTAAGAGCATATTTATCAGAAAAAGGAGATCTAGAATCATGACCTATCAACAAACCCGCTGGAGTTTGGAAGACTTATTTCCAGGGCCGAAATCAGCTGAATTGGAAGCGGCCTTTGGCGAACTGGAAAAACTGGTGGAAAAACTCGAAAAAAGAAGACCCGAATTGAGTGATGAAATTGACCTCTCTACTTTCCTTTCGATTGTGAAAGAGATTGAGCATATCACGGTGATTGCACAAAAGGTGTATACCTTTGCCGGGTTGTACTTCTCGGAAGACACCCAGAACCAGGTAGCCCAAAACCTGATGGCGCGTGTGGAGCAATTTGTTGCTGAGTTGATGAACCGCGTTTTATTCTTCGACCTGTGGTGGAAGGCCTTACCGCAGGAAAAAGCGCAGGCTTTGATGGCCGAGAGTGGTGACTATACCTATTGGTTGGAAGCGATGCGCTTGTTCATCCCGCATACCCTGGGAGAATCGGAAGAGAAGATTATCAACCTTAAGAATGTGACAGGGCAGAGTGCTTTGCAGATGGTTTATTCCGCACTGACCAACCGCTACGTTTTCAAGGTGGAAGTGGATGGGGAAGTAAAAGAGCTGACCCGTGGGCAACTGATGATGTATGTGCGCACCGCTGATCCGGAATTGCGTGCCCGCGCGTATCAGGAACTTTACAAAGTGTATGGGGAAGATGGCTCGATTTTAGGGCAGATCTACCAGGCATTGGTACGCGATTGGCGCAATGAGCAGGTGGTGCTGCGCAAGTACGAATCACCGATTGCTGCACGCAACCTGGTGAACGACATCCCGGACGAGGTGGTAGACACCTTGCTGGATGTTTGTCAGAAGAATGTTGGCGTCTTTCAGCGCTTCTTCCGTTTGAAATCACGCCTGATTGGTGTGGACCGCCTGCGCCGTTATGACCTGTACGCCCCGGTGGTGAAATCCGACAAAACGTACCCCTTTGAAGCAGGCACCGAGTTAGTTTTGGATGCCTACAAAGGGTTTGACGCCGAAGTAGCCGCCATGGCAGAACGTGTCTTTGCCGAGAATCATCTGGATGGCGAAGTACGCAAGGGTAAACGAGGTGGAGCTTTTTGCTGGGCATCTGGCCCAGACCTGACCCCTTGGGTGTGTCTTAATTATCAAGGAAAAGCCGATGACGTCTCCACAATGGCACATGAGCTGGGGCACGCAGTGCACAGCATGCTGGCGGAAGATCACAGTGTGTTGACCCATCATTCCAATTTGCCATTGGCTGAGACCGCCTCAACCTTTGGGGAGATGGTGCTGGTGGATCATCTGTTGGGTCTTGAAAAGGATGAGACCGTGCGCCGTGATATCCTCTTCAGCCAGATTGATGATGCCTACGCCACCATCATGCGCCAGGCTTTCTTCGCCCTGTTCGAACGAGAAGCCCACGAGATGATCAAGAATGGTGCTTCGGTGGATGATTTGGCAGAGGCGTATTTGAAGAATTTGAAGACGCAGTTTGGTGACGCCGTTGAGGTAAGTGATGAATTCAAGTGGGAATGGGTTTCCATCCCGCATATTTATGATGTGCCTTTCTATGTGTATGCCTACACCTTTGGGCAGTTGTTGGTGCTCTCTCTGTATCAGCAGTTCAAACAGGAAGGCGACAAGTTCATTCCGCGTTACAAGAAGATCCTGGCGACGGGTGGCTCGAAAGCCCCGGTGAAAGTGCTGGAAGAAGCTGGCATCAACGTGTATGATGCAGCCTTCTGGCAGGGCGGCTTTGATGTGGTCAGCAAGTTGGTGGATGAGCTGGAAGCGCTGTAGGGCGTAGGGGTTAGAAATTAGATTTTAGGGGGCTGAATGTAGGGTACTAAAAAGTAGCATAACCAGCGGTTATGCTACTTTTTAGTCTACACTTCGCTGTATTGCCCATTCGATCATTTGCGGATCACGCCCCTGGGGGGTGCACAGTCGTTTCGGATGGGGGCGGATGCCGGCACGCATCAGATCCAGGCGGTCAGAATCCCAGCAGGTGCTGACGGTGATGTCCTCGTGACATTTACCGTGGGTGTGCCCGGTGGTCGCGATGCATAGCAGGTCAATTTCGGGAGTGGTCAAATCGAGGCGGCCGATCAGATGCTCCCGGATGAATTTACAGGCTCTAGGGCCATGATTAGGATCCCACCCATCCGAGCGGCGTTGGATGTCGTGTGTGAAGGCGAAATACTCCACCACCTTCTGGTTGGCACCATTCAGAGAGGCCAGACGCAGGCCGTTCTCCCGCACTCGTACCCAATGCTGGAAACCGTGCAAACCCAGCCAATTCAATTGGTAATGGGTTTTGAGAAAGTCGAGCAGATCCTGGGTGATGAGGGGGCTAATGTCCATGGGGTTACTTGTAGTACAACCCCGCTACCTGCATCTGCTTGTTGAAGCTGATGGTGTAGGTGAAGGTCTTGGACGCATATTTTGCCTGGGTGATGACGGTGGCAAACTCCTCGCCGGTGGATTGATCGGTGGAACCAATCACGGTCATGCTTTCGATCTTTTCAAACGCTCCCCCTTCGCTTAGGGTGGCGAAGATTTGGGTGAAGACCTCGTCGGTGATGGCGGTGCCCATTTGTTCTGAAAATATGGCGCGCAATCCCACTTTATCTTGGGTGTTCAACAGAGAAATCACATCTTCCGTCACCAGTTTGACCTGCTCCTCGTCAAAGTCCGGGGATAAAGGTGGCGTACTGCATGCGGTGAGGATGAGCATGCTAAAAATAGCAATCATCGCAATAAAGCTAAAAATTTTCAATCTTGATTTATTCATATTGACACCTCGTATTGTTTTTTGTGGGATAGGAGTGTTATCTGCCTCGAGTATACTTCACTAATTTTCCTGCTCCAACTCTTTTCAACAAACCTTTTTCTACCATGTTTCGTAGCAACAATACTGAGGTTTGTTGTGAAATGTTCAGTGCTAATTCTACATCTTTCCGTTGAATAAATTCTCTCTGATCGAATAATTGCATAACTAGTCTTTCTCTCTCGCCCACTAAATCATTAGTGTCAATAGAAATGGAAGGGGGTAAGTTGTTTATGTTTGGTAGTGTAATCTTGAAAGCGTTATCTGACACTTCAATTTTAGGTTTGACTTTATATCCTTCATAAGCCCCCATGATTTTTGGTATTCCTGTACCATACGCTTCTATCAAACTCAATCGATAAAAAATATTCGCAAGGTGTTGATTACGAAGAACTGACACCCCCAGCATAATATCATTGAGTGTTATTCCTTTTACCAGTCCACCGATGGTTGTAAATTCGATGCGATCATCGAATATACTGATCAAGGCACTGCTACTGAAGGAGTAATCACGATGGACAATGGCATTAAGCAGAGCTTCCCGGATTACCTCAGGAGCATAGTCGCGAATATCGATACGATCAAGCCCTTTGAATTCAGCTTTGGTTCTGTTGAATCGATCCAAGTAAGCATACACTTCTTCCAATTGATGAAGCAAAGAACCTGAGAATTCTCGCCGTTCTTTGAAGATTGATTTCCTTTCTCCTTCAAAAACGGCTAATTTGATGGTGTGGGTGCACTGATCGGAAAGCAAGAAGGCCAAATTGGTGTACATTCCATCATCACCAATTAGCCCTAACGTCCTTTTGTGAGATTTTTCAAAGGCAACAGCTTTCCTTTTGAAATAAGCACTTGTTTCTTGAAAGGTTAATTGCTGGTTTAGGGAGCGGGCAGTTTCATAACTATCGCCACTGGTTTCTTTAATCATATTCAAAATAGCTGTCTCGGTGGCGGGTACGGTGGAAGATCCCTGGCGTACGAATACGCCTTCAGGTCTTATTCCCTTGCCTGCTAAATAATATGGACGTGCTGTTCCCCTCTGGATAGAAATAACTACGACTGGTTTTTCATCCAATAGCACTAATGATGTTTCTGTAAATAAGGTAACATCTGGTCGAATCGCATCACGAATTGTGTTATTAATTTGCATTGTTACAGCATCTGGGTGGGTAACACCCAAGACGTTGCCATCGTCCTCTACACCAATAAAAATCTTCCCCCCAACAGTATTTGCTAATGCGATTACCGTCTTTTTAATGTCTTCTGTAAATTCCCTTTTGTACTCAATCGTTTTGCTTTCGGGCAACATATAACAACCACCTTTTACTAATCATTCTAACCGTTCTAATTATTCTAATAATCATTATATCATTAGAATAATTAGAAACAATAGATAAAGGTGAAAAAATAGTTAAAAAAGAACTTTAATTAGAGCTGAACTAAAAAAACGAGAGACTTCACTCCCACTCGATCGTCGCGGGGGGCTTGGAGGTCACATCATACACCACGCGGTT
>CAYSFA010000168.1:0-6457 GCA_964430025.1 uncultured Anaerolineaceae bacterium
AGCGATACTAACAGGTGCCTGGAAATTCAAAGGTGATTCGACTTCAGGAGTTAATTCAACAGTTCCTAATTCTGAATTTTCTTTCCACCAGCCACCAAATTGAAGCCAGCGGCTCCAGAATGTGGGTAATTCATTAGCTGTATAAAAACCCTCTTTTTCGATTAATGGAGTGATAAATTTTTGCAAATAATCCACTTCATCTGTGTACGATATAGATGTAGCAAGATCACCACCCAGGGTCGCAATTGCAGCCAGGAGAACATCCATTGTTGCTCTTGTCTCATGCAGAGGGGCAACGACTGGTTGTACAGAGGAGTAAGCTTCCCGATCACTACCAAGTAAAACTCTTTGATACCCGAATGATTCCAAGGCTGCATGATCAGGGAATACGTAATCACTTTCGATGACTGTTTCATCTTCGAAAGTACTGAAAGAAATTACGGTTTTTACCTTCTTTAATGCTGAAAGAAATCCTGCAGACTCCGGCAACTCGAAAACCGGATTATTCCCATGGATGAACAGTGTATCCACTTCACCGGCATTCATTTTCTGGATCAAAGAGAGGATCATTGTAAAGTCAGTTGGTTGCATTTCACCAAAAGTAGGGAATACCCCACCAGGGTTTCCCGTATTTTCAACCAGTACATTCAAACCAAGAATTGCTTTGGCAGCATCTAACCCATTCTTCGTCGATAATGCTGCCCCGCCTGGCAAAGCAATTGCTTTATTCTCTGAGCCGAATAATTCACCTAACTCGATCAATTTTTCCATTTTGATCCCAGAAGTACTGGCTGCTTCATTAAGGTTGATATCCGCATACATGGCAGGGATAGGTTTGTTTGCTTTGGTTGCGGCAATTTTTGCAATCGCTGCTGCTACCAACCCCTCTGTTCCAGGTTTGATGGGGATCCATTCATCTGCATTTGCACTGGTTAACGATTGTCTTGCTTCAAAAGAAACGATATATCCTCTTTTTCCAAGTTCTTGTTTTCTGAGTTGTCGAAACCCTCTGCTGTACGCTAATGGGGATAACCAGGTTTCGAAGAAATTTGCCCCAAAGGAGAAGACGATGTCCGCTCGTCCAATATCAAAAAATGGAATTTGATTGACCCCATATACATCCTGACTGGCTTTAAGAAGAGTTGATCTTCCTTCAAATGTTCCTAGTGATCCATATCGTACTGGGGGCAGCAAATTCGTCGATGCGGCTATTTCCTGAACGAGATCGAATAAATGATCAGATTGTAGGCCTAATAAAAATGCTGTTTTACTGGAATTTCGCAAACCGTCGGCAACAACCTGGATGGCTTCCTGCCATTCCATGGGCGTTGCTGTTCGGCTTCCACGGGTTCTCTTCATGGCTCCGGTGACGCGATCGGGATTATAAACACCCTGTACTGTAGTTAACCCACGAGGACAAACCTTTCCTTTGTTTACCGGGTGATCAGGATTTCCCTCTACTTTTATTGCACGCCCTTCCTGCGTTCTAACGATCAAACCACAACCAGCAGGACATTCTTTGCAAGTAGTAGCATAAAATGTACTGACTCCGGTTTGGTTATATTCAGGCATTTCTGCGTAAGCTTGCCGTGTTACATACCTTGAAGAAGGGCCACAGCCTGTCATGATGGCAGCTGCTGTTACACCAACCCCGGAAATTTTCAGAAAATCACGTCTTGAAATTTTATCAGTCATATTATCTCCTTGATTAGTAGTGGCATGTGGCACAATCCGAAAGACGAACAAAATCTTCCGGCGTTGACATTTTTTGATGACAATCAAGACACCACCCCATATTCTGGCCTTTTTGAGGTTCTGCTACTGTCATTTGAGTGACATCCCCATGGCAGGTCTCACAGGTAAGGCCAGCAGTGGTGTGTGGTTGGTGAGAAAAAATAACAAAATCCGGTTGGATCGCGACTGGCACCCATGGGATTTGTTTTCCCTCAGACCCATAACTGGCAACTAATTTCAAATTATCATTACGAGGGTCAATTTGCTGGTGACATCCCCAACATTTATCTGTTGTGGGCAATCCGGCGCTAGGACCGGTGGTTGTACCTGTATGACAATATGTACATTGTGCTCCGACCCCGATATGGAAATTATGAGGGAAGGGAATGGGTTGTTCAGGAGGTATTTGTGTGTAAAAAATTCCACCAACTGCACCTCCTAAAACAATCAACAGCACTAATGCACCAACTATTCGAACACTCGAGCGCTGCCACCACGGGATAGAAGATTTCATAAAAGACTCCTTAAAAATAATTTTCTATGATTGCCTGCTTCGTAATAACCATACCAACAACAAAATCACTCCAACGAACAGTGCTCCAAGGATTACAGCAAATCCTAAGCTTGTTGCCATTGCACCGATCGCAGTTGCTATTCCGGAAAACCAATTTTGTGCTGGTCCTCCAATATTTGCAATAGGTTCTATGTCTAAAGGTTCACTTTCCACCACCTCGAACCCGGTTGGTAAGGATGACTGAACATAATAGAGGACATCACGCCCATCATCTGGTGTCCAACCCAAATCGTAACCTATCGGCATTTCAGGGGCTCTGGCAGTGCCAAAGCGAGTGCGATGTAAAAAGCGCCAGGGGTCCTGTACCGCTAAAGTTCCTAGCGCAACCTCTCTCCCTTCGAAACGGAAAGTTGCTTGCGTTCCATCATCGCCATGGCAACTGGCACAGGCTTCTGAATATTTCTCTTTTCCATTAGAAAGATTGCCGTCGATAACCTTCCGTGAAAAAACATCGATAAATTGATTATCATCGATCAAACCATCCTGTATGAAAGCAATAACACTGTCTAATTCTTCATCGCTCATTAATGAAGAAAAATCATGTTGTGCATCTTTCTCACCACTCAAAGCACCTTTTAGATAAGAAGAACTTTCTGTGGAGGATTCAAGAAGGCTTGGGAATCCCGTACTATAAGGGCCGAAAGCGAATGCACCTTCTTTTCCCTGATAATCCCACCCATGACAATTCACACACTGCCAGGTATCTATCCCTGCAATGGTATTGTTGGTTTGCCTTGACCAGATTGGGTGGTTGCCGACTGGAGCAGGCGGGTTTTCGACAACACTTGTCCAATCATCATAAATTTGAGCTCCTAAGGATACCGGATTGGATTCTTGTTTCTGGTCATTCGCGGAAACGATAAAATGATCAACACTGAAAACCATAACAACCAGAACTGAGATTATGATGGAATTTAATATCAGTTTTAATTTGTTCATCGATTTTCTCCTCATTTAGTTTGGGTGATCAAGCTTTTTACTACTAAAATTTAGAACTTGTAAACCGTGAATTACAAAAAAATTTCTAATATTAAATATTTTTAAGATTATATACTAAATTTATGTAAATTGTCTTTTTAAACCCACTACAACGATAAAATTGGTGCTTTGATATAATGATTTTGCTTTATGTAACTAATGAAAATTTTTAAAATATATTGTACATGAAATGGGTGAAATTTGGTGGAAAATCAAAAAAATATTACAGTTTTGATCGAAAAACCCATATTTGGTGGAGATTTCTTAGGAAGAATGCCTGGAAATAAACCAGTCTTTCTTCCTTTTGTCATTCCTGGTGAAAGAACAATGGTTGAGGTTTGGAAGGAGAAAAAAAATTATGCAAGAGGTTCTCTTGTCTCAATTGTTGAACCGCATAAAAATAGAATTGATCCTCCCTGTAAATATTATTACCAATGTGGTGGCTGCCAATATCAGCATATCTCTTACGAGGAACAGTTATCTATTAAAAACCAAATCATAGGTGAACAATTTTCAAGGTTTCCCGCGTTTGATAGAGAGAAGATAAAAGATATTCTCCCCTCTGAAGGAGAATTAAATTATCGTAACAACATTCAATTATCGGTTGATCATGACGGAAAATTAGGATTTCAAGCATTTGGTTCTCATAGGATCATTCCTATAGAAAACTGCCTTTTGGCTGATCCTGAAATCTCTGAGATTATGAAAATACTGGATATGGACAGTATTCCAGGTTTGAAGAAAATCCAAATTCGTAAAGGAATCCAGGATGAAGTTCTGGTGATTTTCGAAAGTGAAAATTACATTGAATTGCCTACTTTAGAATTGGATGTTCCCATCTCTGTAATTCATTTAAGTGATGCTGGCAAAATTGTGATGGCAGGGGAGGATCATTTGATCCACCAGATCAAAGACCATTACTTCCATGTATCAGCAGAGTCCTTTTTCCAGGTAAATGAATTGCAGACAGTAAAAATGGTGGACACGGTGCAACATTATTTACAACCTGGGGGAGAGATTTTGCTTGAATTGTTTTGTGGGGTTGGGTTGTTTACCCGATTTTTGGCTGACTCTTTCAAAGAAATTCATGCTGTGGAAGAAGCGCCTTCTTCCTGTGATGATTTTGCCATAAATTTGGATGAATACGATCATATTAATTTGTATATGGGATCAGTTAAGGAGATAATCCCACATCTGGAAGTGAAACCTGATGCAATCTTAGTCGATCCACCACGTGCTGGGTTGGACCCAGATACTTTAGAAGGTTTATTAAGAATAAAGGCAAATACCATTGTCTATGTGTCCTGTGATATATCGACCTTGGTTCGGGACCTTCAAAAATTCGTGGAAGGTGGTTATCAAGTGATAGAAATAACCCCAATCGATATGTTTCCTCAGACTTTTCATATTGAGTGTGTCGTTTTATTAAGGATAAGTTGATCGTCTTTCTATTTGGGAAAAAAGTTCAGACCTACCACCCAAATAGTTCAAGAATAATGCAAGTGATAAATTAAAATTGATTCCTAACAGCAATAGATGGCGTGGGTGGCGGAAAGTTGTTATGAAAAAAATATGGTAGATGAAAAAAACATCATTCCTCCATCTGATTTATTTCAAACGCGGGTATAATAGAAATTGATTGTCTAAAAGCAAATTAGGTTGGTAATTAAATTCTCTTGTGATTGGACACCAAATTCTTACAGTTTTGTTAGTCTCCAAAATTTTACGCTTATTTTTCGCTATTATTATTTAATTCTCATTCATTTCTAAGGACTTAATGGAACTAAACGCTTTAACTTTCATTGCGCTGGAGATGTTATTTGTAAACCTGCTGATAACATTCATAAGTTCAAAAAAGAAGAAATCTACTGCCATTACCTGGTTGTATTTCATTGTCTTTACAGGTATTTTTATTATTTTATATCGTGGTATTTTCTCAAAATTACCTATGATTGGGGATGGAAATGGAAACGGTGTGCTGATCATCACAGGTTTCTTATACATCATCCTGTTCTATTACCTTTTTGAACAATCAATTCGGTATACGCTAATCATCATGGGTTTTTCCTGGACTTACACCATGTTGGTATTTGTACTTTCCATAAGGATTGGATCCCTATTCCCCGATGGCCACATGCAAACTGCGACCTTGATAACCCAAACCATAACTTATCTGACTACCTATCCAATTTTGTTGAAATTTATCAAACAAAAGTACTTATATATCCTTCAGAACATTGAACAAGATATGATGAACACTTTGCTGGCATTAAGCATGCTGTGGTTCTTCTTGCTTTATTTTGTAAATTACACCTTTGTGGAAGGATATTCATTGATCCTGGGATTAATTGTTATCATTCTCATTGCAGGGAATACAATCCTATCTTTCAGATTATTTTATTCTTTCATTTCCATCAATAAAACTGCGAAGACATTGGGAGAATTGTCCAAAATTGACTCATTGACCAAACTGAAAAATCGAGAAGGTTTGTACGAAGACACTCGAGAAAAAATAAAAGAAAACTTACCTTTTGCCATTATATTTCTCGATTTGGATGATTTTAAAAGTGTCAACGACATTTATGGACATAAGGTAGGGGATGCTTATCTAATTGATTTTGCCACCCATATCCGCAATGAATTTACGGATATCTTAGGATTCTATAGAATGTCAGGCGATGAATTTGTAATCTTATGTTCTTCCAATGATTTGAATAAAGTAATTTCTCAATTATTAGCAACTAAATTTGAAATGAAAAGGTCAAAAGTACCTTTCAGAGGAATTAGTTCCGGGTATGCCTTATTTCCTCATGATGGCCGACAAATGAGTGAATTACTCCACAAAGCAGATGTTAAAATGTACCAAATCAAGAAATTGAAGCACAGGGACGGGCAGAATATTGCTTAATTTTCTTAACGAATCAATTCGAATAAAAGAAACCTCTGAAGAAGATCTGCCAAATATTCTCCAATTATGGAATGATGGAAATGTCATGGCATTTGTCGGATTTCCGAATGGGCTAGGAATTACTATGGAAGAACTACGGGAATGGTTGCCCTGGGCTCTCTCCAAACCTTCTCGTTGCCATTATTCCATTTATCATGATACTCTAGGATATTGCGGTGAGACTTTCTATAGTGTCGATCAGGAACATGGCCTGGCTGCGATGG
>CAYSFA010000169.1:0-1747 GCA_964430025.1 uncultured Anaerolineaceae bacterium
AAATATTATTAGATATGGGTGTTGACGTTTTGGAGCTAACCGGTAATCATTTATCTGACTGGGGACCCGAAGCATTATTAGAGACTTTGGATGTTTATGAAGCCAATGATGTTAATTATTATGGTGGAGGATCAAATTTAGAACGTGCAAGTGAACCATTATTATTGGAACATAATGGAAATAAAATTGCCTTTATCGGTTGCAATGTCACTGGTCCTGAAAATAACTGGGCAACTTCCGATCGTCCTGGGGCATTGAAATGCGACCTGGATGAAGTGGAATTGGCTATAAAGAATTTGACGTCTCAAGGATACAATACAATTTTTACCTTTCAACATTTTGAATTTAACACTTTTCAAGCTGTGAAACAAATGCGTGATGATTTTTGGCGCATGGCAAAAGCTGGTGCGAGTGTGGTCAGTGGGAGCCAGGCTCATTATCCCCATGGATTTGATTTTGTGGATTCATCATTTATTCACTACGGATTAGGAAACTTCTTTTTCGACCAAATGTATACCTATTGGGGTATGGCAACAATAGATGTCCATTATTTTTATGATAACAGGTACATCAATGCTTCTCCTTTGGCAATCATCAACGAAAATTATGGACAACCAAGATTAATGAATGAAGAGGAAGAAGTTGAATTTTTTGAAAAATTGAAACCTTTTAGTTTTTATTATGAAAAATCGGAATAACAGGATTTGGTTATTACTTTCTTTTCTGTTGATTCCAATTGTATTGGCTTCATGCTTAATACCGTCAGGTCAAATCAAATCCACTGAAGTGTCAAAAATTGAAAATATTCTGATTCCAAGTGTAACAGCTACCCCATTTCTTCCCGAAATAAAGACTGAAAAAGAAGTCATTGAAATATCAGTATCAGACGAATTGAAAAGATATTTTGGAGAGGATTCGATTGGAGGAAACAGTAAAGCGCTTGAATTGGACACTGACCCACAATGTATTGTTAAAGCCGGACAAGGTGACCTGGAAATCGGGAAGTTATCTTTCGCCTTGGTTGAACCGTTTAATTCCCTAATTGATGAAATTTCTAAAGACGATCTAAATAATTACTTATTAGCAGACATTCAAGACTCTAACGAAGAATTTTTGATCTACCTCAGTGATGAGACATTTCGAATTCTCACTTCCAAGTGGGGAAAGCTTTCAAATCGAATTTTTGTCGTTCCCGAAGAGGATCTATTCAAACAAATTTTGGATACTCCTCGTTCATTCGGAATAATACCCTTTGAGTTATTGGAACCAAAATGGAAAGTTGTTAAGATTGGCGGGATTTCTCCAATCATGAAAAATTATGATCCAGAGAAAGATGAATTAGCGGTTTCGATTTCCTTGGATTGTCAATTGGATTATGAAGCAGTCTTTAAGTCGTTTACGAACGAAGAATGGGTGACCAACAGAGACGAAAATAAATTGACGGTGGTGCTGATGACTGGAACAACTGCTTTAACACGTGCTACTGCTCATAAAATGGAAATTATGGGTAATTTCTATCCAGGAGAAGAAGTTAAAACCTGGTTTGAGCAATCGGATATACGGCACGTCTCCAGTGAGACACCATTCTTTGATGGATGTCCTTATCCAAATCCAGTGCAAAGTGATTTATCATTTTGTTCCAACCCGGATTATTTGGATCTCTTTTCATACCTGGGCATTAATGTTATTGAATTGACTGGCAATCATTTGCTGGACAAAGGAAATTTTGCTTTTGAAGAGACTTTGG
>CAYSFA010000169.1:1757-6392 GCA_964430025.1 uncultured Anaerolineaceae bacterium
TTTGGATTATTTTCACCAATTGAATTATCCTTACTTTGCAGGTGGGTATGACAGAGAAGAATCACAGCTTCCCCTATTAAAGGAGCATAATGGGAACAAGATTGCTTTTTTGGGATGTAATGTGGCTGGACCTTCGAATGCCTGGGCAACTGACCAGAGGAGTGGGATTTATGGTTGTGACTATGAAGCCCTTGAAAACCAAATTTCTTTGTTATCAAAGGAAGGTTATTTGCCTATTGTAACTTTCCAATATTTTGAATCAAATTTTATGAAACCTACCGATGCTCAAAAAAATGATTTTCGACGGATGGTCTATTCAGGGGCAGTAATTGTAAGTGGAAGCCAATCTCATGTGCCGATGACTATGGAGTTGTATCAGAATGGTTTTATTCACTATGGATTAGGCAATCTATTCTTTGATCAGATGGACTATGAAATAAACCGACAAGAATTTCTGGATCGACATATTTTTTACAATGGCAAATACATCAACACAGAATTATTGACTGCCATGTTACATGATTATGCTCAGCCAATTCCAATGACTGCCTCAGAAAGAGAGAATTTACTTTCAAATGCATTTGACTATTTTGAATTTAATTGGGAGTAGGAATGAAGATTTTTGACATATCCGTACCAATCAAGAATAATATGGTGGTTTGGCCAGGAGATCCACAGGTAAAGAATATAGAAGTTAGTTCAATCTCCAATGGTGGTGAAGCGAATATTACCTCTTTACAAATGTCAGCACACACGGGTACTCATATCGATGCGCCAAAACATTTCATCGACGATGGGAGATCGATCGATCAGTTGGATTTACATCTCTTAATCGGAGATGTCCATGTCATTGAAATTGATGACCTGGTTAAATTAATTGATGAAAAGGTTTTAGAAGAACTAAAAATTGATCATTGGCCAAAGCGTGTGTTGTTTAAAACAGCCAATTCAACTTCAAAATTGTTGGATAAAGATGATTTTATACAGGATTATGTAGCTTTATCCAAAGATGCATCTCAATTCCTGATCAAGCGTGGGGTGAAATTGGTTGGTATTGATTACCTTTCAATAGCTCCATTTGACAATGGGGATGAAACCCATACAGCACTCCTCAGCAATGACATAATCATCCTCGAGGGGTTAAAACTTTCAAAAATAGAACCAGGTTTATATCAAATGGTTGCTTTACCAATCAATTTGTTTGGTGCAGATGGGGCACCGGCAAGAGTTGTTTTAACGCAGAATGATTAATTAAGAAGGATAATCAAACTCAATCTTTGGAAATATTTCCATGTCAATCTCGGTCATATCTTCGAAGAAACCTTTTTCTAATTTGTCCAGGAAATTCAAAGCATCTTGTTTTAGCTTTTTGAGATTGATTCCATGAATTCTATTAGGAAAGGGTTCCAGCCATTTTTGAGATCGCTGAAAAAGTTTTTTCGCCCCAGAGAAATTTCTCCTCTGAATGTGGTAATAGGCAACTCCAACCTGAAGTATCCCACGATATAAATCCCGAATTTGAGTCTTTTCGTCTCTCCAGGCGATTTCTAGTTCCTCATGAGCATCAAAAAACCTTCTCTGATTAAACAACAATATCCCTTTAATCGCTTTCGGATGTAATTTTTCAATTTCACCGTGTGAATTTCGCATAGAAAAAATTATAACATGTACTCAATCAATAAAAATGATGATAGATTTCCCAAGAAAAACTATTATGGTTGTGATACGATATTCAAATATGATCGGATAAGAGGAGAGATATGAGAAATCCCAGAGAGAATGAAATTATCACCAGTGACCTGTCTGATAAAGAAATTTATGATTTATGTGTTCAAACGAATTTTTGGACGTGGTCAGCCCAAGCAAAAGTAGAACCAATTGCTGTGAACAACGCGAAAGGGGTTTATTTTTGGGACATTTACGGAAAAAAATATCTGGATTTTAACTCGATGGTGATGTGTGTAAATATTGGTCACGAAGATGACCGGGTGATCAAAGCTATGGTAAAACAATTATACGACCTTCCATTTGCAGGTCCTCGGATGGCAACAAAACCACGTGCCTTACTTGGCAAGGCACTTAGAAGTATATTACCGGAACCATTAGATCATTTTTTATATACATTGGGTGGTTCTGACGCCAACGAAAATGCGATCAAACTTGCCAGAGCTTACACGGGAAAATTTAAGATTCTGACAAGATACCGTTCTTATCATGGGGCAACCTATGGTGCTATTGCATTGACTGGTGACCCAAGACGGTTAACATGGGAACCTTCAGTAATGATGGGGGTTGTCCATTTTCTGGACCCTTACAAATACCGTTCAACATTTCATCGCCACAACTCCGAAATCAGTGAAGAAGATTTCGCCACTGACTATGTTAAGCATTTAGAAGAAATTATTATGTATGAAGGACCGGAAACGATTGCAGCAATTATGTTGGAAACGATAACAGGAACTAATGGAATAATTATCCCTCCGGATGGTTACTTGCAAGGTGTGAGAGATTTATGCGACAAACATAATATCGTTATGATATGCGATGAAGTAATGAGCGGTTTTGGCAGAACTGGTGAATGGTTTGCCTTTAACCACTGGAATGTGACACCTGATATCGTCACAATGGCAAAAGGATTAAGTTCCGGATATGCACCGTTAGGTGCAATCGCAATGAAAAAGGAAATTGCTGCTTCCTTTAATGATAAGGTTTATCAAGGTGGATTAACCTATAATGGCCATGCCGTTTCATTGGCGGCAGCATTTGCTGTTATCAATGTGATGAAAGAGGATCGATTAGTAGAGCAAGCCAAGGAAAAAGGAAAAATATTAGCAAAATTGCTTCAGGAAATGTATGAAAAGCATCCATCCGTGGGAGAATTCCGCTCCATCGGTCTTTTTGGCGTTCTTGAATTGGTAAAAAACCGTGAAACGAAAGAGCCGATGTCGCCTTTCAACCAGAACAACGCCATAATGATGCAATTTAGACAACAATGTCTGGATAATGGGTTGTATTTACATATTCACTGGCATAAAGTGTTAATCATCCCTCCGTTGATCATAACGGAAGAACAGATAAAAACCGGTTTTGATATAATCGATCAAGCTCTTGAAATCACAGATGCGTATGTTGAATGAATGTAACTAATTTTTATTTTATGCATCCAAAAAATAGAGAACACTAAGGAGAATATTGATGGAGTCGTCTTTAAATAAGAATAGTGGTTCCGAGGAAAACCCCAATAAAGTGGAAAAAATGTTGATCATTGGTGCTGGACCAGCCGGGTTGTCAGCTGCTTTATACGCCGCGAGAGCAGAGCTAGAGCCCTTGGTTTTGACAGGAATGTCATTAGGTGGACAAGCCTCCTTAACCCACACCATTGAAAATTATCCAGGATTTCCTGAAGGTGTTGGTGGCGCTGAATTGGGAGAATTATTCCAAAAACAAGCTGAGAGATTTGGGGCAAGATTCGAATTTGACCATGTAACCGAAGTTGATTTTTCAAAATCTCCATATATCGTTCGTACTTATGGAAATGAGTACAAAGCGGAGACTGTGATTATCAGCACTGGGGCAAGTCCAGTTTATCTGGGTGTACCAGGTGAAAAAGAATTAACCGGTAAGGGGGTTTCCTATTGTGGAACTTGTGATGGTTGGTTTTTTAAAGATAGAGACATAGTCGTTGTCGGTGGAGGAGATAGCGCTTTAGAAGAGGGGATTTTCCTTACAAGATTTGCAAAAACGGTAACAATTATTCATCGACGGGATGAACTTCGTGCAGGTAAGATTTTACAAACAAGAGCGTTCAACAACCCGAAAATAAAATTTATTTGGGATTCTGTTGTGTTGAAAATCAATGGACAATCTGCAATAGAAAATGTATTACTAAAAAATGTTAAAACCGGAGAAGAAACTGTTTTTCCAACCGAAGGTGTGTTTGTTTTTGTTGGGCATACACCAAATACTGATTTGTTTAAAGGTCAGTTAGAGATGGATAAAAATGGTTATTTGGATGTTGATGAAAAAATGCAGACAAAGAAACCAGGGATTTACGCAGCGGGGGAAGTAATGGATTCAAGTTTTAAACAGGTTGTCACCTCAGCTGGGTGGGGTGCCGCAGCGGCAATTCAAGCTACTCGATTCTTAGAAGAAAAAGAATAAAACGGAAAAATGAATAAATAAAAGAAGCCTACTCATCAAGCGTAGGCTTCTTTTTGAATCATTGTTTTAAATCTCTTTAAGGAGAAGGTGTAGAAGCTACATTCGCCCACCAGATAAATGTTCTTGGGTTGCTCACATTTCCAGCAGGTTGGAAAATTGCTTCACCATCTTCAGTACTTCCTGTCTGTCTCACCACCAATACCGTCCATCGAATGACATGAGGAACAGAACTGGCTGGTCTAAAACTGCTGGGAACGATAAATTTTGTATCAGTTACGTATTCAACAATTTTTCTTCCTTCCCCTTCAGTTACATCTTCAATTGTAACTGCATAATATTCATCAGATCTGAGGGTGCCAACAGAGGACCATTGCAGAGCTATCGTGTCATTGGCAGCAGTGTAGGGTTCACCATCCTCGGGCAATAACAAACTTGGTGCCTGGTAAGGAGGAGGGTTAGTAGCTGTTGGTGTCG
>CAYSFA010000170.1:0-6376 GCA_964430025.1 uncultured Anaerolineaceae bacterium
GCTAAGGCTTTTGATGCGCTCTACTACCGATATCTTCCTCGTCTTTATCGTTATTGTCTACAGCGTGTTAATAATACAGAACAAGCTGAGGATATCAGTGCACAAGTCTTCATAGAAGTTCTGAATGGATTGATGAACGGAAAATATAAGGAAGCCGGATGTTTCTCAGCCTGGTTGTTCACCATTGCACGGAGGCGTGTTGTTGACCATTATCGAAAACCTGATGTGGAAACCTTGCCCGAATCTCATCCTTACAATCCGGAAATTTCCAGACATGTTGAAGATCTGGATGAAATACAACAACTACTTAGTTTTTTTCAAGAGCTGAATGAGGAACAACAGGAACTTATACGGTTACGGTTCGCAGCTGAATTGAGTTTTGATGAAATCGCAATAATCGATGGACGCAAACCAGCTGCAGTCAAAATGGCTATTTATCGCATACTGGATCAGTTGAGAGGTAGATGGGAAAAAATTTATGGAAAATGAAACAAATTCCAACCCCATAAATATTGAAGATTATCTTTCTTCCCTGTTAACCAGCCCACAGCCACGGAAAGATTTTGTGGATGAACTGGCGATGAAGCTTCATTTCCAATATCTGGAACACAAATCCTCCCAACAAGGATTTTCACCACATCAGGATGGTTGGTTTCTGTCAAATTGGAAGAAGTTATTGGCCAGACCAGTTCTTTTGGTGCTGAGTGTATTGATTGCCGTAATGGTTTTGACCTGGATCGTCTATGCTGTTAGCCAACTGAGTGGCTTTATCCCAGGTTTTGGATTTTCCAGAGGTGGTGAGACGATTCATGTTTTAGAAGAGAATGTTGTAAGAGATGAAAATGGATTGGTTGTTCATGTTGAGCAAACTGTCAGTGATAAAGAACGATTTTGGGTCCAGTTGAGGGTCGAAAACCTTGATGAGCTTCCATCTTCCTTCTCATCCTATTTGTTACTGGGAGATGGAACTCGAATAGATCATGATTCCAGTGGTGGTAGCTATCAGGATGGACCAACCATGCTGACGTTTACTTTTCCACCTCTTCCAAAGGATACCACAAATTTGACCCTGTTTATTGAAGGTTTCCAAGAAGGCACAATCGAAATTCCTTTGGTACTCAGACCGATTCGTGATGGGGAGATTTCACCTATGGCAGAGCTCGGAGAATACCCGATTTTGAGTCACTCACAGCATGGTTTACAGCTCTCCCTCGATCATGTAGCTCCATGGAGTGACCGTACCGTATTTCAGGTTTCCGTCCAATTTTATGAACCTGACACAATGATTATTGGTCCTTGGACAGTGACATTACAGGATCAGGAAGGACGCATTTATCCTCTGACTGAGATTACATCGAATAACATCGATCGTAGTAAATCAGCCCTATTTCAAACCATTCCATTTGCAGGAAACGAAGAATTAGTCCTTACACTTCAAAGTGTTCCGATTATGGGAAATAGGTTAAATTTGCAGCGTGATTACTCAGCCAATCCAGGTAAATTCGTTTTTGATCCAGGCCATGACCCCCAACCAGGCCAAGTCTGGAAGTTGGATAAGCTGGTCCAGGTAGGTGACTTAACATTGCAAGTAATAAGAGCGGAATTGAATAATGCAAACGAGTTAACTTTTGAATTTGAAGATCAGCAGGATATAACAGACGTAAGGCTGTTAGCTGATACACCTGATATCAGAAGTGCTCAGGCAGGTGAGCCAACTGGAAACAGTAGTTTTACTAGTGCCATTGGTTTTAACCAATTTCCATCTGATCCAATAGAATTTCAGATACGTTCCGTTTATTTCAGTGTTGCTGGAGAATGGCAAATTAATTGGACGCCACCAGCAGCCCCCGATGAATCCTCAGTACAAGCTCTCCCCACCTCTACTGTTCCTGTATTTCCTACAGCAACCGCCACCATCCCCAGTGAGGACGCGCTTTATCTGGAGGTAGAACATTTGTCAGATCAATTCGATGCTCCATATCAACATGGACCAGGGTGGGTACATATTGTTACAGAACAGCTTTCCAAAGTTGATGAAGGGCAGTTACTACCACCTCCCTATTTTAAGTCGCACGAATGGTATGAGATCGATGCAGATGGATATGTTCAACGATCTCTCTACACAGAGATTGATGAAATTGGAACAATTCTACAACAAGTAGCAACGATCGGAAATTACTCCATCAACTTTACTTTTGGTGGAGGTGGATATAATGAAACAGGCCTTTGGCGGTTGTCATTGGATCGATTAAGTGAATCTTTCCTCCATGCTGAGCAGGATAAAAGTGAGATCTCCCGTGAAGAAGTCGATTGTCAGGACGGCAAACGATGTTTATTGATTAGTGTTCAAAATACATTTGAGCAACCACTCAAGCTTTTTGGTAATGAAAAGGCAATCACCGCGACGATTTACAAGGTTTGGATCGACAAGGAGACAGGATTACAATTCAAAATTGAATCACTTTACCTTTATGATGATAGCAGTGAGGAAGTGAGAACCAATCGTCAAGTGTTGCAGGTGGAAAAAGTAGACCAAGTACCGCAAGAGGTAATTGAGATACTGGATCGGGTATTGTTGCCGTAATCGAATTAGTTGATATAATCTGATTGGTGAGGTCTTTTTCAAGGAAGGAAGGCTTTATGAAATACAAATGGTTTTTTTCTCTTTTAATGCTTTTCGTAAGTTCCTGTACTTCTGAATTATCATTGAACAATTTTGAGCCAACTGGAAATGCTCCGATTGAATCTAAACCAACCGAAGCTAAATCTTCATTGGTCAGCCTGCCAACTCTTGCTATGAATGAAATTACAAACTCCAAGTCCGATTTTACTGGTGTTGTTGTTAATTTTCTAGGTTCGGATGAGTATGTGAATTTGCGTAGTGGGCCGGGGACTCTGTACCCAATCATTGCAACTCATCCAACCAGTCAACCAGTCGAAGCATTAGCGATCAACTCAACTGGAGAATGGGTTATGCTGGCTTATCCAGACAGTGAAACACAAAAAGCATGGGTGTATTCAGCATTGATTGCACTGGAGGGGGTTAATCTTCCTGTTGTAGATACCCAATCCATGAAACTAGTGGATAACAACCTGCCAATTCCTACTGAAGTACAGCCATCGCTCAATGTGTTGCTTACCTCGCTTCAACTCGATACAGAGCTAATTCAATATATTGGGCAGGATACACACATCAACCATCCAGCTTTACCCAGAATTGAAGTGTTTTCTTACCAGAATGTGAAATATTCGGTTGATCCAAATGCAGAATTAGTTGTATTGATTGATGCCAGCCTGGCGTATCTCCCCCTCCCAAACCCAGAAGAATTGCCACTGGAGCAGCTAGCCATTCGTTTTATTGAAGAGCTGGCTCCAATAGTCGATTTGGATAAACTCTTCCAAAATCATGGTGAAAAAGGTGGAATATATTTTTATCGTTGGGAGGGTACCGACCTTGGATTCATCTATGTTGGGTTGACAGAATCTGGTGAATTGGTAACCTATGTAAATGCTGTGTATTAAGCAGGCAGATCAATTCTACGAGTTGATGCTTTGAAATGAGGTGAAATTCATCTTTTTGATTTGGGTAGGTCTGAGACCTACCTCTACATGGGAACTATAACTAATAAAAAAATTATTTTGTTCTGGACATTTGGTTGCGAACAAATGATAAAGCGTCACCAGGAGTACCTATTCTTAATCCACTACGAGAAGTTACTTGTGGATCGTCCAGAAAGTGTTTGGAGTTCAAGGTCACCAGGAAATCAACCTTGGCTTTCGAAGCGGAAACCAATATTGGCACATCTGCTTGATGATTGATCCAGTTTGAGTAATTTATTACCTCTTCTTTGGATGGATCTTTGTAAATAATCACATTTGATGCACGAATCATTTCTCGAGCTAACTGGAGTATTTTAGGGATTTTTTTGGCAATGTTGCGCTCCACTTCAACAATCACCTGTTCTGAAACGGAAATTATAATTCTTTGATCTTCAGCCAAGTACAGGAGCGCACGAGCTGCTCCTTTGTCGGAGATAATCCCTGCGATTAATGCACTGCTATCAAAGAATAGATTAATCACTGGCATAATGATCCTTGTAGTAATTTTGACGTTCATCATCTAATGAATCCAACAATTCCTCCAAAGATATATTTTCTTCATTTACCATCTCTGCTATTTGGTGACCCAGGCGATTTACTTGAGAGACGCGTGGTGTCAGCATGAATGCGCCGTCACCTAAATCAATTAAGGTAAAGATATCTCCTTCGCTAAAGCCATATTTATTGCGAATCTCTTTAGGAACGGTTAAGCTGCCCTTTTTACGGATTTGTACTATATTAGATGTCATTTCCGTTTTTCTCCTTTTCTGATTTTCTGATTATAGTATAGTGGATTTCAGTTTATCTGGCAATATGGTTTGAAGCGTGTTTTGGTGCGATCCACCTTTGGTCTTTGGTGCATTGTCGTAGATGCCCCGCAGAGGTAAGGGGAAAAAAGTAACCTTAAATCCTGGAAGCGATGATGGTGAATCACGGTGGCAGAAGTGCGATGCCCCTTTGGATTTTGGTGCGTGGCACTTATAGGTTAATAATTTACCCATTCTGACTAGTGCGAACCATCATCCATTATCCAAAAGTGCCGCGCACCTAGTTCGATTTATTC
This sequence comes from uncultured Anaerolineaceae bacterium, assembly GCA_964430025.1. Taxonomy (GTDB): domain Bacteria; phylum Chloroflexota; class Anaerolineae; order Anaerolineales; family Anaerolineaceae; genus UBA6170. The sequence goes on from CAYSFA010000170.1 coordinate 4,664, forward strand.
ATTACAAGGTGCAACGCACTCTTGGTTATTGAATAAGTCGAGGGATATTCTCCTTATGATTCTATTCCTTTCCTCCTTAAGTGCATCGCACCGATTTCGTTTGTTTAGGTGCAACCTAAAGGTCGCAGGCAGCGCACTTTTTTGGTCTGGGTAGGTGCAAGACCTACCCCTACAGGGTTTATCTACAACGAAAAAACTCAATAGCTAATCAGCTTATGAGCTATTCAATAACCCCCCATCTGACCAGTTGACGCGTCCAATTCCATCTATTAAACTTTATTTACTATGAAATATCATCTTCTCTCGGCGTTACTCTCAGGATTTATCCTGATCGCTTCCCTGGTTTTCCTGGCTCTGGGGAGTGGTTTCGATTCTTCCTTGTCGGAGTGCGCCATTTGAATTATTAGCTATACGCAATCAATTCAGCCACGGTGTGCTCCTGCCCGTGGCTGTTTTTTTGCTGGTTTTTCATCCCATGGGCATTCTTCCGGCACTTTGTGTAACCCTAAAACCCGCAACTTACATTACTAAAGCAATTATGCTATCATACAGGAGTTTACTATGTCTATTTTACAAGCCCACTCATTAGGAATTTCGTACGGTGCCTTTGACCTCTTCAAAGGGATCTCCTTATCCGTTGCCAATGATGCAAAAATCGGGTTAATTGGTCCAAACGGAGTCGGTAAATCAACTATCATGATGATATTGGCTGGTTTACGTACGCCTACTACAGGTGAAGTAAGCATGGCACGCAATCGCAAACTGGGTTACCTGCGCCAGGAAGCGGTGGAAGCATTTGGCAGTCGGGAAAATTCAGTCTATCAGGAAATGTTGGCTGTTTTTGATGACCTTCACCTACGCCAGGCACAATTACATGATCTGGAAGTGAGAATGGCCGATGCCAACGGCGACCTCGATGTTCTTTTAGAAGAATACGGGCGCTTGCAGGAAGCTTTTGAATTGGCTGGTGGCTATGACTTTGAAGTCCGCATTCAGCAGACGCTGGAAGGGTTGGGTCTGGGAAAAGACTCCTGGAAAATGCCCCTCAACCACTTGAGTGGCGGACAGAAAACACGTGCCTTGCTGGCCCGTCTTTTACTGGAAAAACCCGATTTGTTGATGCTGGATGAGCCAACCAACCACCTGGATATTGATGCAGTGGAATGGCTGGAGAATACGTTGATTAACTGGCCTGGAGCGGTGTTGATCGTCAGTCATGACCGTTATTTCCTGGATAATGTAGTCAATACAATCTGGGAAATGTCGCCAGCTGGCATTGAAAGCTATTCAGGAACTTACAGCAACTATTTGCTGCAACGCCAGGAACGTTGGGATTATATGGAACGGGTCTTCAAGGAAGAAAAAACCCGCCTGCTGAAGGATGTTGATTTCATCCAGAGGAATTGGGTACGTGCCAGTACACACGCCAGAGCATTAGGACTGCTTAAGCGAGTATCCCGGGATTTGGCGATTATCGAACAATACGGACTGATGTCCTTACGCAGCGGAAAGAAATGGAGTGAGTACGGAATCCGAGCAGATCGACCACTGGAGGTCATTGAAGCAATCCGGGGCGTGAATTCGATCAATATCCCCACCAACCGCCCACCAAAAATTCGACCACAATTCCGCCATTTTAACAACAGCGGCAATTATGTTTTGCGTGTTGATAAAGCCGAGATTGGTTACCCTGGGAACAGCCTGTTCACTGCA
>CAYSFA010000171.1:0-6071 GCA_964430025.1 uncultured Anaerolineaceae bacterium
ATAATTCTAGATAATGCTATTAATAAAATTCTATTTATAGCCAAAAACCAACAATTATTCGATTTGTCTCAAGAAGGTGGAAATGTAATCAGTATCGCTTGGAAAAAAATATAAAAATTTCAATAAAAAAAATAAATCAATACTATTATAGCAACATTAAAATAAAAAACATTAAAAAAGGAAGAAAAAGGTAGGCAAAGTTAAAAAAATAGTTATTGAAAAAATATAAAAAGAAGTGCTATAATGTTATTAGTTGATCTTTTCACAAAGCATTATTTTTTTTATCATTCCATTCAGATTTCTCTATCGCCAGATTGTCAACTAAATATTTTTTTCAGGGTGTTTTATGGCATCTTTTTTTTGGTATGTCCTTCAAAGTCACCCGAAGAAAGAAGAAGCTTTATACCAATTTGTGGTGTCACAAAATATTGAAGCTTATCTTCCATTACTTCGGGCGCACCCTAAAAATATAAAGTCCCGTCAATATGTGCCTTACTTCCCGGGGTATCTATTTATTCATGTAGATAAGAATTCAATCGAATATTCAAGATATCAATGGATTCCTTTTTCAATTGGAATTGTAAGATTTGGAAACGAACCTGCAATTGTTTCAGATCACATCATAAATTCGATTAATCAGTATCTAAGTAAAGTAAATTCACAGGATAGAACCAGAAAATTTATTAAAGGTGATGAGCTCTTAATTGATTCAGGAATTTTTTCAGGTTATGAAGCTATCTTTGATCTATATACTACAGGATTACAAAGGGCAAAAGTTTTTTTGAAACTAATAAATCAAGGGAAAGGATTTTCGATTGAATTGCCAATCACTCAAATCATCAAAAAATCAGATGTTATTGAAAATAGCCTTTCATCACATTACAAATAATTGAGGAGGATTGATTATTAGAAAAAACCAGGAATTTTCAGAAAATTAAGGATTTACAGGAGCATCTCATAAACTCTATCAAATAGAATGTACCATCTTGAAAGAGTAAATTGTGAAAAAGTAGAGTTTCAGGTCATTATATTTGATCATTTCTGAAATGAGGAAATAAATCGGAGTTGATAATTTCCAAGAAGATTTGAATTCATTTCTTTAAAGATACGAAATTCAAAACGAGGTATTCGGAGGTGATTATCATGCCATCAAAAAGAAGTTTAAAAAGATATTCGTTTCTAATTGTTTTATTTATTCTTATTTTTTCGTTTCCATCCCAACCCACATCTGCCAAAATGAATATTGCCGAGGGGTCTGGAATCACTTATTATGTGGATAATTTAAATCCACTCGCATCAGATTCGAATTCAGGAAAGGAACTAGACTCACCATTTCTTACAATAACAAAAGCTGCACATGAGGCGAGAGAAGGTGACACTGTTCGTGTTCTAGCAGGAACTTATGCTGAGACTATTATTTTGGACGCCTGGAGTGGAACGGAGAGTGCTCCGATTACACTTAAAGCCGACCCTGGTGTAATAGTAACCGGCAATGGTGAGGTTGATGGTGGAAGTGCTTTTTCTATCACTGGTCAAAGTTATATTATTATTGAGGGCTTTACCATTGCTGATACTGCTTATAAAGGAATTCTTGTTACCAATTCTCATCATATTTCAATTCTCAAAAATATTATCTATAATTCTGGAGGACATGTTTATGGTGAACATCAACAAGGAATTCATTTTAAAACAGTAGCAAATTCAATCATTGATGGAAATATATCCCATGACAATTCCTGTGTGGGTATATTACTCAGCCATGGTAGTAATGATAATGTTATCAGCAATAATTATTCTTTCAGTAACTACTCAGATGATCCAGTTACACCTGAAACTATTACCGATGCAGCAGGTATTGAGCTAAGGGATAGTGATTCAAATCTGGTGATTCATAACGTAGTTTATGGAAATGAAGATTCAGGCATTAATATGTATAAAGTTTCTGGTGACGGTTCACAGAATAATATGATTGTTGGAAACTTAGTTTATGGCAACCGTGACCATGGAATCGATAATAATAATTCAACCGGTCAATACATTATTGGAAACACAGTCCAGGGTAACCACACCTCCGGTATCAATCTTGAAGCCAATTCCTTTGGCGGAACTATTATCAATAATATTATCTCTGATAATGGTCTTGATCCAGAACAAGGAAGAAAAGCCTATAACATTTATGTAGACGATACCTCAATATCAGGAACGACTCTTGACTATAATCTTTACCACATTTCTGAAGGCACATATCAAATAAAATGGGATTCTACAGGTTATGCTTCATTGGCAACATTCGTTACCGCTCTTCCATCACAAGAAGCACATGGTTTAGAGGGAGATCCTTTATTCCTAAACCCTGCAAACCCAGCTGGAATTTTGGTTGCTTCTACAGGAGGTGATTATCATCTTCGAGCTGGATCCCCTGCTATTGATAGTGCCAATTCAAATGCACCTAATCAACCTGATACCGATATTGAAATGTATGCTCGTATTGACGATCCAGCAATTGTTGATACTGGGAGTGGTATTCGGACATATGATGATCGCGGGGCATATGAAAGGCAAATATTTGTTTTGTCGGTGACCGGTATTACAGCGGACAATAAAGAATATGATGCTTCCACTGCAGCTACAATTAACACAACCTCTGCTACATTGGTAGGAGTTAATCCAGGCGACAATGTTACTCTGGACTTATCTTCTGTTGTTGGATCATTTAGTGATAACAACGTCGGTCCAGGGAAAACGGTATACATAACAGGGTTAACCTTGGCTGGTCCGGATGCGGGAAAATACTCATTATTGCAACCAATAGTTGCCGCTGACATTACACGAAAACCAATTACAGGGAATTTTACGACCGAAAATAAAGTATATGATTCTACTGATTCTGCCACTGTTCTAACTCGGACAGTAGATGGTTTGATCGAGGGTGATACAGTCAATCTGGTAGGTGGAACCGCAACTTTTGATAATAAAAATGTTGGTACTGGAAAAATTGTAACGCTAAGTGGTTCTTCCTTGGATGGTACTGATGCCAACAACTACAGTCTAGCTTCAGTTGCAACCACTACAGCTAATATCACAACCAAGCATATCACTGGTAGTTTTACGGCAAGCAACAAAGTTTATGATGGAAACGATACAGCTACTGTTCTGACCCGATCATTGAATGATGTCTTCGATGGGGATAATGTCAATTTAGTAGAAGGTGCAGCTACTTTTGCTAATGCTGAAATAGGTGAAAACAAGATTGTTACTCTAACCGGTGCCACATTAGACGGGGTAGATAAGGATAATTACATCCTGGATTCAGTCGCTACCACTACTGCCTCCATCTTTGCTGAATTAGACTTATCCGATCTTGACCTATTACAATCAACTGACCAGTTAGCCTGGACTGACGTAGCAGGCAGTTTCAGCAGTGGTTTCAACATGACCCTAAATTATGATCAGGAGTATTACTACCTTGATGCCGCCAACCTGATTTCAAATAGACCCTTAGCCGATGGGCTATATCCTTTCTTTGTCGATAATTATCCTTCAGGCTACTTTGATTATTGGGCCAGTAAAGGTGTGGACGGAACACTCCCATATGCTGAACCCTGGATGGGTATCATGTGGGACATCATTAATGGTGAAAAACCGATTTTCTATCTCCAAGTATCGGAAACCGACTTCATGCTGGTAGATGGCCTGCAATATCTAGCCTCTGGCGGTTCACTAATAGAACCACTGCGGATCAATGGTAGCTATCTTCCTGGTGACTACACCTTCACTGGATTGGTAGCTGACGAATTAGGCTTTACAGATGAGGTTGAAGTCGATGTAGCATTTGTCAGTCTAAAAGGATTGACAGTGACAGGAATTTCAGCTGACGACAAAACCTATGATGGCAAGACCTCAGCCACCATCAATAAAAATAATGCTGCCCTAGTTGGAGTTGTACTTGGAGATGATGTGGTACTAGTCACTACAGATGCTGTTGGTACCTTTATTGACAAAACAGTGGGTGATGGAAAAGAAGTTAGCATAACAGGACTGACCATCACCGGGAAAGACGCAATTAAATACATCCTTACACAACCAACTACCACTGCTAATATCACCAAACGTGACATTACAGTCACCGCCACTGGTGTAGACAAAATATATGATGGAAATACAACAGCAACTGTATCACTTTCTGATAACAGGGTTTTAGGAGATACCCTTTCGGTAACAAATACATCTGCAACATTCGCTAATAAAAATGTAGGTTCAGGGATTTCTATTAGTGTCACTGGTATTTCGATCAGTGGTATAGATGAAGGCAACTACAACCTGACCAGCACAACTACATCAACCACCGCTAATATCTCTGCAAAGCACATCACTGGAAATTTCTTAGCGAACAGTAAAGTTTATGATGGTACAACAAACGCATTGGTTTTGGCTCGCAATTTAAATGGTGTAATCGCTGGTGATACTGTCACACTCACGGGTGGAACTGCCACTTTTGCGAATAAAATTGTAGGATCTAATAAAACGGTTACTTTAACAGGTGCTACACTGGATGGAGCAGATAAAAATAATTACATTCTGGATTCGGTTGCTACCACAACTGCCAATATCACCAAACGTGATCTTACTGTAACAGCTATTGGAGTAGAAAAAGTATTTGATGGGACTATGGTTGCATCAGTTACTTTCACTGATAATCGTGTTATCGGGGATGTGATTACTGTTACTTATACTTCTGCCACATTCGCTAATCCTAATGCTGGAAAGGACATTTCGATCAGTGTTACTGGTATTTCCATAAGTGGGATTGATGTTGGAAATTATAATCTTATTAATCCCCCAGAATCCACCAGTGCTGATATCGATCCAAAACCAATCATTGTCACGGCAAGGAGCGGACAAACAAAGATGTTTATGGACCCTGACCCTATTTTCACCTATGATTGTTCCCAAATAGATGATCCAGAACCAGAATTTACCGGTGCACTTGAAAGGGCTGCAGGTGAAAATATCGGTTCTTATGCCATTAATTTAGGAACTCTCTCCGCAGGATCAAACTTTTCTATTTCTTTCATCACCGCTGATTTTACAATTTATGGATACCAAATCTTTCTACCTTTATTGAACAAATAAATATTTCACAGAAGGAGGATGACCAACTTGGAAGCCATCCTCCTTCGTTAAGAACTTACCTTTCCTCCCTCCATTTCTCTTGTCCATCAATTACGCCTATGCTAAACTCATAGCATGACAAGCGCTGAAGATAACATGTTTCTTGAAGCTCAAAAAGCCATCGAAGCAGGTGAGAAAGCTCGGGGAAAAGACCTTTTAACACGCTTATTAAAGGAAGACCAGCAAAATCCAGAGTATTGGCTGTGGATGAGTGCGGCGGTAGAAAGTGAAAAAGAACGTAAATACTGTCTCAACCAGGCATTGAAATTAGACCCCGATAATCAAATGGCTCGTAGGGGGTTGATTCTTCTTGGAGAGTTGCCAGTAGACCCTTCAATGGTAATCCCTTACGAGAAACAAAGAAGAAACTGGCAATTACCAGAAATCACAACCACTCAAAGCCCGTTACCAAAAATCCAATGGGGTAAAGTTGGTCTCACATTGTTTGCTTTGGCTGCAGTCATTTGTGTCATCATCATCGCTATTCGTTCCGATCGCTTGTGGCTCTTCCGCGGGCGAAATATTGCCGCACTCGGTACAGCCGTCCCAACGACTACCTATCCTGCCAGCCCAACCCCAACCATCACCCAAACTCCTCGCGTTCAGGAACCAACCGCCCCGTGGGAGATTCTGCAATCTACTTACACTCCCACTCCCCTCCATGTCTTCACCCCACATCCCATCGTGGAGGCTTTTAGTATCGCGATGCGAAATTACCAAAAACAAGATTGGGGTGAAACCATCAATTATCTAAACCAGGCAATCCAGACGGAATCGGATGCTCCTGATCTCTACTACCTGCTTGGGGAGGCTTATCTCAATTCGAATGACATCGAGAAAGCTTTATCAACCTTTGAAAAAGGTATATTCATAAAATTCTAATATGTTTGCAAAAGAAA
>CAYSFA010000172.1:0-6069 GCA_964430025.1 uncultured Anaerolineaceae bacterium
AAATGTATAATTGATTGTTGATCTTATCCAATCTTCGTCACTTGACAATATTGGTAGGAAAGATAAAATTTTGACATAACAATGCTGTAGTTATTACAGGAGGATTAAATGAGTGAAGTTTTTGACCAGGTCAAAGCAATTATTGTGGACGTTTTGAAAGTAGATGAATCTGAAGTATCTATGGAAACTCGTTTTATTGAAGATTTAAAAGCTGATTCTATGGATCAATTTTTCTTAATTGATGGTTTCAGTGAGAAATTTGATATGGAGATCCCAGACGATAGTGCTCGACAGATAAAAACAGTAGGAGATGCAGTCTCTTACATCCAAGCAAATTTGAACTAACGAAAAAAAAAAGCACCTCACGGTGCTTTTTTTTTTATCTATTTAAGATTTGAGCAATTTCTTCCGGGTGAGCTGCGATTTGAACACCAACTTCTTTTAACGCTTTTATCTTTTCTTCTGCGGTACCAGATCCACTCTCAATAATTGCTCCTGCATGGCCCATTCTTTTTCCAGGTGGGGCGGATTGCCCTGCTATAAATGCAATTACCGGTTTGGTCATAAACCTGGATATGTAATCAGCAGCTTTTTGTTCATCGGTTCCGCCAATTTCCCCTATCATGACAATCTGGTCAGTTAATGGATCCATCTCAAACATTTCCAATATATCAACAAAATTCAACCCACTGATAGGATCACCACCAATTCCCACACAAGTACTTGCTCCAATTCCAAGAAGCATCATAGCGTACAACACTTCATAAGTTAATGTGCCGGAGCGTGAAACTATCCCTACATTTCCAGGTTTTGTAATATTCCCAGGGATAATTCCTACTTTTGCTTCTGAAGGGGTTATTAATCCAGGACAGTTCGGACCAATTAATTTACTTCCTTTTTGATCTAAATATTTTCGAACGCGCATCATGTCCCGAACTGGAATTCCTTCTGTAATACACACAATCAATTCAATTTCAGCGTCAGCTGCTTCAAACATCGCGTCAGCTGCAAAATGGGCTGGAACAAAAACCACAGAGACATTTGCCCCAGTAGCTTCTTTTGCAACTTTTACTGAATCAAAAACCGGTACTTTTCCTTCAAAAACCCATTCGCCACCTTTTCCTGGAGTCACACCTGCCACAAGGTTAGTTCCATATTGATACATTTGCCAGGCGTGGAATGAACCTTCATTACCGGTAATCCCCTGAACAATCACACGACTATCATTATTTACCAGAATACTCATTCATCACCACCATTTGAAAGCAGAACTGATAAATTAGCAGCTTCAACCAATGTCTCAGCTGTTTGAATATTTTGATCTGCCAAAATCGTACGGCCTTCTTCCGCATTTGTCCCAACCAGCCTGGCCACAACAGGGATTTTTGTTTTGACTTCTTTCATAGCAACCAAAATCCCCTTGGCAACTTCATCACATCTGGTTATTCCGCCAAAAATATTAATAAGAATCACCTTGACCTTCGGATCAGATAGGATTATTCGAAGGGCAGCAGAGACTTTTGGTGCTCCTGCACCGCCACCAACATCCAAAAAATTAGCAGGTTTCCCTCCGAATTGGCTAATAATATCCATAGTAGCCATCGCTAAACCCGCTCCATTCACCATACAACCAATATTTCCATCTAATTTAATGAAAGACAGTCCATATTTTTGGGCTTCAATTTCTGCTCGTGCATCGACATCCAAATCTCGCAATTCCATTAGTTCCGGGTGACGAAAAAGAGCATTGTCATCAATAATCATTTTTGCGTCCAAAGCAATTAATTTCTTGTCTTTGGTGATGACTAAGGGGTTGATTTCGGCCAAAGTAGCATCATTTTCGCTGTACGCCTTATAAAGACCTCGAAGGATTAATATGAATTGTTTCCAATACGCTCGGGGTAGGTCAATCCCTAAGGCAATATCTCGGATTTGAAAATCCTGTAACCCTAACAATGGGTCAATAGACGAGCGGTATATTTTTTCTGGTGTTGCTTCTGCAACCTCTTCAATATCTACACCTCCAGAGGCGGAGGCAATCACCACAGGCATTCGGACACTTCGATCATTAATTATCCCTAAATAAATTTCTTGATCAATATTTACAATCTCATCAACCAAAATTTTTCTAACGGGTAATCCTTTGATTTCCATCCCGAGAATCTCAGTCGCCAGAACTTTGGCTTGTTCAGGATCATTAGCCAAACGAATCCCCCCTGCTTTTCCCCTCCCGCCGACTAATACCTGAGATTTGATCACAACTCTACCGCCTAATTCTTCAGCTATTTGTTTCGCCTCTGTGGCAATATTTGCAATCCTTCCTTTTGGAATAGGAACTTCATAGCGATCAAAAATTTTTTTCGACTGGTATTCATGAAGTTTCATCAGTTCTCCCAAGAAAATCAGATCACTTAAATTTAAATACAAAAATTAAGTTAAAAAACCGGGATTTCTCCCGGTATTCTTTATCCTTTTAAGAATTCTTCAAGTGCTTCTTTACTAATCCGGTAAGCGGAACCAATCTTTCTTGCTTTGAGATCACCTGCAGAAATCGCTGCAACAACATCTTCTTCAGAAACCCTAAGAACTGCGGCTGCTTCAGAAGGGGTCATTACATCCGGCATGTTGGTAGAAGCGTTAGTCTGCGGAGTGCCGGCTGCAGCTGCTCCAGCAGCAGGACCAGTCATACCTTGTAATGATTGTGAAATGACGCCGCCTAAGCCCATTCCAGCGCCAATACCTGCTGTCAAACCAGCACCACCACTCTCGTTTCGGGCGGCATCACGTAAGGCATCAGCAGCCTGTAATTGAGTATAGGTCTGCATATCCAGCATACCCATGGCACGCAATTCTTCCGCAGATTTATCACTGGGTTTCAGATTTGAAATATAAAATGATTTTAGTAATAGTCCAACCGCAGCAAAGTCATCCTGTGCCTTAGCTCGAACTGCTGCACCAATCTCTTCTGTTAGTCCAATTAATTCAGCAACACTCTTTCCAGCAGCAGTTTCACCCAGCAAATCCTGTAATTTGGATAACAACATGGATCGAAGTCGTCCTTCAATATCTGCCATTCGATAGACACCATTCGCACCAACGATCTGGGTCACGAATTGTTGTGGATCACTCACTTGAAAACTATAACTTCCAAAACCTTGTAGTAGCGCAACACCTAATCCCATTCCAGGATTTCTCACTAAAATTGGTTGTGGTGTCCCCCATTTGCGATCAACAAATTCTCGCATAGAGACATAATAAACTTCAGCGGTGAAAGGAGTGCGATCATTAAAAGCTTTTCCGATTAAATCAATAACCTTTGGAATATTAGCAGTAACTATAGTGTGTCGACCGGGTCCAAACTCATCCAAGGCTTTTCCGTCGCGGAAAAAGATCACTCTTTGAGATTCTCTTACGATAATCTGTGAACCGATTCTTAAATCAGCCACACCAGTTTCGGGAAAACGGCGAACAAGTTCGTCCTTCATCTCACTTGCATATTCAACAACATCAAAAATTCTGGCCATATTAATTCTCCGTAAAATTCATAATCTATTGAACAGATTGGTTGGATTCAACGCCACCCATTAATACTTCTGATCTTCTATTAAACATATCGACAGTTTGTTGAGAGAGTGAAGTTAAATGCCTAATTGCAGCAGGTAATCCATCCGTGCCCATGGAAGATTCTAAATTATCCACCGCACGTCCAAGCACATCAACATTTTCAAGCAAGGCTAAATCGTATTCATAAACCATTGCTAGCTCTTCTTCTTTCACTTTGGTGGCATTGAAAAATGGCGAATATCCATACGAGGCATGGCGAACACGATCAATAAATTGACGAATTTTTATAGCTGCACGTTCTACATCATCAATAAATTCCAAACCTCCAGAGCTTATCAGGTCACTCTGTAAACTGGAAATTCTCTTCCATAATTCTTCATGACGGTCTGCGATTGCTTCCCGTAATATCTTATCAGCAGCACGCCTATTCTCTCTCTCTACATACCCTTTAAACCCAGGTATTTTGCTAAATAATTTTCGGATTATGTCCTGATCATCAGTGATCTGGTTAAACAAGTCGCTCATATTACCTCCTGAATTTCCATCTATATAAATTATTATAGCTTAATCTTTATTGAAACCAATAAAAGACACTATTAATTTTTCAGCTAAATTGGTTGGAGAATCGTAACAATTGTTAGGTATTTGTAATCTTTGTCTCTTGAATTAACTTTGGAAACTAGTATAATATTCAATAGGTACAAACCTTAATTATTTTGGAAAGGAGGAAACTTCCATGTTATTTGCACCGAAAGAAAAAGGTCAGGGCCTCGTTGAATATGCTTTAATTCTTGTTTTAGTAGCTGTTGTTGTTATTGTTATTCTTGCATTGCTTGGCCCAGCAATCGGAAAGATCTTCAGCAACATTGTATCTGCAATCTAGAAGAAATTCATAAATAAAAAAATAAAAGACCTCGGTTGAGGTCTTTTATTTTTTAGAAAATGATATACAATTCAAATAGATTGGCATGATTGTTGCATAATTATTATTCCAATAGTTTTTTTATTATTTTGGCTGGGGATTTTGAGAAATTCATCTACGAAAATCATTTTCCTTAAGGAAGTATTTACCGTATAATATTTAATCATTTAGTTTTCCTAATAATAATTTAAGGAGACGTACTCATGGCTACTAGTGGAAGTAAAAGTGGAAGAATTTTTATCATCATTGCAATATTATTAATTGTTTTAGTTGCTGCTGCAGCAGTAATATTTCTCAGATTTGGGAACTTATTACAACCCGCTGAATCTGCAGCAGAAGAGTCGCCTCAAATTCAAATTGAGGAAATGGTCGATATTGTTATAACGACTCAATTTGTGAATCGTGGTGAAGTACTCGATGCAGGCGTTGTTACAATGATCCCGTTCCCCAAGGAACAATTAGTAGAAGGCACTTTCTTCACCAATTTGGAAGAAGTATTAGGGAAGAAAGCTTTATATCCATTAGAAGCAAGAATGCCAATCACTCCTCGTATGCTATTAGATGCATCAATGGGAGGATCAGTTCCTGCTTTTGATATACCTGTGGATAAAACCGCTCTTTCTGTTCGAATTGAACGTGAAGAATTAATTGCTTTTGCTCCTCAATCTGGAGATCATGTCTTGGTGATTGGTTGTATGCAATTAGTAGATGTGGATCCGGAATATCAATCAATTTTGCCAAATTACACCGGGTCTGTAACAAAACAAATCCTAACTGAGGATAGTACTGCAGAATCCCTCACAGTCATTATTTCGAGTGGAGGAAATGCATCGACTCAAGGTCGGACAGAACTTGACCCAACTTTAAATGAACCGGTGTACGTAGTGCCTTCAGAATTACAACGTCCCAGATTGGTATGCCAGAATGTTATTCAGGATGCAATTGTTTTACGAGTTGGCAATTTCCCACTAACTGGAGAGGAACCAACACCTGCTGACCAGGTCGCTCCACCTGCAGAAGGCGAAGTCGTAGAAGAACCAGAACCATTACCAGAACCTGACATCGTCACATTGGTTGTTTCACCACAAGACGCTGTCGTTCTTTCCTATATGAAAAAAGCAGGTGTGGATATTATTTTAGCTTTGCGTAATCCTAATAATGATCAGGTAATTTTGACCGATGCAGTCACCCAACAATACTTAATGGATCAGAAAAATATTCCATTACCTGCAAAATTGCCATTTGCTGTTGAATCATTCTTAGGGGAACCTGCACCTATTCAATAATAATGTTTAATCTTTTCAACAACCTAATTCATTGGAGCTAAGCAGGTAAGCATGGTGATTCCAGATAAAATTCGGGTATTAATAGTCGACGATATTACAGAAACTCGTGAAAATATTCGTAGAATGCTTCAATTTGATCCGAATATTGAAATTATTGGGGAAGCCCGTACCGGAAAAGAAGCAATTGAAATGGCAACCCAAAAAATGCCTGATGTAATCGTGATGGATATTAACATGCCGGATATGGACGGGTTGGTAGCCACCGAGACGATCCGTAAAAAACATCCTCACATTCAA
>CAYSFA010000173.1:0-3615 GCA_964430025.1 uncultured Anaerolineaceae bacterium
CTGGTGATGTTGCATCTGCAGCAGCTTTTACTGACTCTAAGGTTACAAGAGAATCTCCAACAGCAAGCTCGTCTCCTGGTTCTACCAAAAATTCGAGATAAACAATATCTGAAAGTTGAGATTGCGCATAATCAGAAATGCCAACTGTTCCAACGTTTCCTTCTACACTTACCCATTCATCACTTTTCGTAAATTTGAAATTACTTGGATTAGCCATCATTAACTCCTTGGTTGAAATTATTGGTCAAATAAAATCTGATGTTAACATTTTCTCGAATCAAAATTTATCTGACATTGTTTTTATTTTAATACATATTCATTCTATTAGAATGAATATGTTAAGTCAAACTTAATTAATCCATCAATGACACTATTAAATTTTTGATGGGTAACCTGTTATCGTCCTAATTTCATCATATAAAGGTTTTAATCTTTTATACATTGGAAGATAAACTTTTTTGTATAAATCTTCGTATAGATTTACATTTTTTGGGTCTGGTGCAACTGTTTTCCCGGTTTTGCACATTTGTTTTATCGCGGATTCAAAATTAGGGTAGTATTTCATACCCACTGCAGCATTAATTGCCGCACCTAATCCCGAGGCTTCATAGATGGAAGGCCTGGATACCGGTAAATTAAATATATCCGCGGTAATTTGCATGGCTGCATCACTTTGACTTCCTCCGCCAGCGACGCGAAGTTCAGTTATCGGGATTTTGCTTCGTTTTTCGGTTCTCTCTGCTCCTTCACGAAGTGCGTAAGCCAGCCCTTCGATAATGGACCGGTATAAGTGGGCTCGTGTATGCACATCGCCAAATCCAATAATTGCACCTTTTGCTTCCGGTCCTGGTTTCTTAAGCCCAGGAGACCAAAACGGTTGAAGGATCAACCCCATTGAACCTGGGGGAACAGAGTTGATTAAGTCATCAAACAAATCTTCCGGTTCTACTCCACGTTGAGAAGCAAGTCGCTCCTCGTTCATCCCAAATTCTCTCTTAAACCAGCTTACCATCCAATATCCTCGATAGATCTGCATTTCAACACTATATCTCCCTGGAATAGCGGAGGGGTAAGGTGGGAGCATGGGAATGATTTCTGTATATTTTTCGTGGGTTGTGTTAATGGTCGCTGTTGTTCCGTAACTTAAACATGCTACATTTGGACTTACACAGCCAGCCCCAATAACCTCGCAAGCTTTATCAGCGGCAGCGGCGATTAAAGGTAAACCTTCAGGAATACCAGTTTGCGTGCTTGCTTGCTTTGAAATGTGACCAATTATTTCTGATGGTTTTACCAAATCGGGAAGGATGTCCTTGTTCATTGGAACAGCCTTCCATTTCCAATCCCATGATGATGACCACCTGTGATTTTTATAATCGAAGGGGATATAAGCAACCTGAGAGCCGACAGAATCAATGAATTGTTCTGTCATCTTGTATGAAAGATATCCTGATAAAAGTAAGTATTTGTGGGTTGCACTCCAAATCTCTGGTTGGTATTTTTGAAGCCAGTTCCCTTCTGCTTCGGCTTGAAGATAACCAACTGTTTCTTTCATGCCTGATAAAGCAAATAACAACCCCCATATTCCACCAACTGGTTGGACTTCCTCTGTCCGACGTTGATCTAGCCAAACAATTGCCGGTCGCAATGGTTTTCCATTAATATCTAAATTAATCAGGGTGGATCTCTGTGTTGTTATCGAGACACACGAAATTGAATCTTTGTCGACACCTTCAATTTTCCACAATTGTTGACAGGCGTCACACAATGTTTCCCAAAATATTTCAGGATCGAGTTCCATCAAACCAGGTTCGGGAATGGAATAATTGGTAATAGGGACCCGTGTTTTGAAAAGAAGATTCCCTTCCGGATCAAAAATCATCACACGTGTGCTTTGTGTACCATTATCGATTGCTAAAATATTTTGACCTTGCATGTTAGTCTCCAAATGAATTAATTTGCTAGTTTCCAAAAATCAATACTAATTGACATTGTTTCTTGAGCAATTTGGGATACTTGTTCATATTGTTTATTGTAGATAGCTTCACGAAGTGCACTGTAAAATTGGGTGGAATTTTCCCTGGCTTCTAAGTTTCGAAAATAAATTTTTGCATTTTCTATAAACAATTCTTTAAAACCATTCAGGATTAAAGTAAAAATTGGGTTTCCAGAGCATTGGGTTAATTTTAGATGTAATGAAAAATCAAAATTTGAAAATTCCTCCATTGATTGGTTCTTTGAGGGAGCTTTGTCCAGAAAAGAGACAATTTCATCTGGTTTGTTTATTGCTGCAAGATAAGTATAGGTTGGGCAGAGGAGTTCTCTGATTTGTAATAGATTAAGAACAAAATTTTCAGGCAATTCTTTTGAATACTTTGCGATAGAAGACAACACATTCAAATTGCCTTCGTTCCAATAATCTCTAATTCTTGTAGATTTTCCCTGATGTATTTCTATCCAACCATCCCTGGATAATCTTTGCAGTCCTTCCCGTAAGGTTGGTCGGGTTACTCCTAACATTGCTGCTAATTCTCTTTCGGGAGGGAGTGTGCCATTGATTGGAAAATTGCCATGGAGAATTGCCTCAATGATTCGTTGTTCAGTAATTTCTGCTGGTTTGCTCGGTAAATCCCATTGCATATAAATTTCCTTCCATAGGTTAGAGGTCTTACCATTGTACATTACCCATGTGAAAAATTTCAATAACAACGGAGTATTTTAATTCGGAGTTGACTAAGTTATGCAAGAATCCAAGGTGATAATGTTATATGAAACATATTTTTTTGTTGATTTTTTGCATGTCCACAAAACTGATAGAAAAGTATTGATCCTATGAGGTACTAGTTGCATGCAAAATAAAATATTGAATAATAAGTAATTTATCTACATGAAGAGATGTCAAACATCATCAAAAGGAAAAATCAGTGCACTGATCTATGAATTTATTTATCAAAACCCAACTTATACCATCGAATGGATGAGGTAAAAGATGTTGAACTTAGCATCTCAAAAATTCTAAAATGTTAATTTGGTTGATTTAATCAATAAATATATTAGAATCATTGTTATGGAAATTCAATTAGCCGTTGCGAAAGTTGTAAAATTTGGATCCACGGAAAGTGGAGATACCTTAGAGATTGTTGAACGACCTATGGGAGGGGTAAGCTGCGTTTTGGCAGATGCCCGATCCTCCGGTGTATCGTCGAAATCAATTTCATCCATGGTAGTTCGGAAAGTGATCAGCCTTATTTCAGATGGGGTTAGAGATGGAGCAGCAGCAAGAGCAGCTTCTGATTATTTGTTTATGGAAAAAGGGGGATCCTGTAGTGTGTTCTTAAGTTTGCTATCAGCAGATTTACAGTCTCAAACACTGGTGATCTCTCGGAATAACCCAACCCCTGTTTTTATTGCACAATCTGATCAAATTGAATGTATTTCCAGTGAGAGCAATCCAATTGGGCAAAAAAGAAACATTCGTCCTACCATCACAGAGGTAAGTTTAGTCCCCAGGACCACGGTTGTTTTATATACTGATGGTGTAATGCATGCAGGCGAAAGATTTGGTCAATCGATAGATTTTTGTTCAATGATTCAGGCATATCTAGATGAACAGGA
>CAYSFA010000173.1:3625-6066 GCA_964430025.1 uncultured Anaerolineaceae bacterium
ATTGCCGATGCATTGTTATCTCATGCTTTAAGATTGGATCAAAACCAACCGAATGATGACATGTCTGTCGTCGTATTAAGGGTTATTGAACATGAAAAAGACAATATACGACGATTATCAGTGAAATTACCATTTTCTAACCAATTTCAAAATTTTGAATAACCAATCAATCTTTTTGTGAAAATTGTATGAATATAGGTTTTTTTGTGACCTCACACGGCTTCGGACACGCAGCTCGTGTTTGTGCAATCATTGATAAACTTTCAGAAAATCCCAAGTATAAATTTTTCATTTTTACACAAGTTCCAAAATGGTTTTTTGAAAATTCCCTTCGTTGTAATTTTGAATATCATTCAATAAAGACTGATGTTGGCTTGATGCAAACCGATCCTTTTCATGAGGATATGACCTTAACCATTGATGCGCTGGAAGATTATTTTCCATTTAGGCAGGAACTGATAAGTCATTCAGAGGAACTTCTAAGAGAGCATGAGGTTGATCTGATCATCTGCGATATTTCTCCCCTTGGTATTATTCTCTCAAAAAAAATGAACCTTGTTTCCATACTTATAGAAAATTTCACTTGGGATTGGATTTATTCCTTTTATGAAGAACAATATCCGAAAATAAATAAATTTATTGAATATCTTTCGGAGATCTATGATTCAGCAACTTATCACATCTCTTGTACACCGAATTGCTCTACCCGCCTGAAATCTTTTATTGTCGATCCGGTTTTTCGAGAGGTAAGAGACCATAATAAACAAATTAGAAAAGAATTGGGTTGGCGAAGTGGTGAGAAATTGATATTAATTTCTATGGGTGGAATTCCAATAGAAAAATTTAATTCTAATGTTTCATCACCTATGGATGGATATAAATTCATAATTCCTATCAATAAAATAAGCAGAATTCAACGAACAGATCGTTTTATTTATTTACCGCATAATCATGGCTTCTATCATCCTGATTTAGTCAATCTTTCTGAATTAATTGTTGGCAAAGTTGGCTATAGCACAATCTCCGAAGTTTATGCTCTACAAAAACCGTTCATATATCTAGGAAGGAAAAATTTTCCAGAATCGCCTATCCTTGAAAAGTTTATTCAACAAAATATGTTGGCAATATCGTCAAGTCAAGAAGAACTGTTTTCCGAAGAATGGTTTACAAAAATTGAGGCATTACTGGCTACAAAAAAATCCCCAAGGGTAGTGGAAAATGGGGCAATGCAAATTGCAAAAATAATTGAAAATATTATTTAATTGCAATTCCAACAAACTTTAATGGTTGTTCCTGCGCCAGGATAAGAAATAATATCCATTTCTGCACCAATTGCCTGCGCTCGTTCTCTCATGATCCCTAACCCCAGATGATTTGAAGGTATTTCCTCCTGATTTATTCCTCGCCCATCATCATTGATTATGAGTTCATAACCATTTTGTAATTTTTTTAATTGGATCGTTACTCTGGATGCATCTGCATGTTTTGCAATGTTATTAAAAGATTCCTGGCAAATACGATACAAAGAGATTTTTGTATCCTCATTAATGTCAGGAATTTCTTCAAAATCAAAATCGACAGGGATGCGGGTTCTACCGCTTAGGGCTTCAGATAGTTGTTTTACTAGATCAATGAGGGAAGCATCTTTCAATGCGGAAGGGCGTAGTTCCAACAACAAAGTTCGCATTTCTGCCAGTGCCCCCCTGGTTAATTGCCGTAATTCTTCCAGCCTTTTTTCTCCTTCATGAAGGTCTTTTTTCCACAACTTTGGGATCACTTCTGCTATGAGCGTGGCAGAAAATAGGGTTTGGGTAACTGCATCATGCAAATCTCTTGCCAGGCGGTTTCTTTCATTAGCAATCGCAATTTCTTTCTCCTGGCTTCGTAAACGGGCATTTTCAATCGCTAATGAAACTTGGGAAGCTAAGGTTAAACCTAAATAAATGTCTTCCTCATTAAATTGGGTTTGATCCTCATAATAAAAAGTCATGGTACCAAAAAGATAGTCATCAATGATAAGCGGTGCAATGAAATGACTTTTGTAGTACCTTAATATCGCCTTTGCCCAAAGTTGTTGGGTTGAAGTGAGTTCATTTGGATCATCCAAATATTGTCCTAACGATTCCTGGAGATTGGAAACCACAACTGGTTTATTTTGTTTTAAGATTATTTCTGAACCACCAGTATAAAACGGGAGATCTTGGATAATTGAAAATTCCTCTGGAAGATTGGAGGATGCTTCAGTTGTAACGAGATTCTCCTCGTAATTGATTTTTCTAATCATGGTAGAGGTAGCATTCAGGAGATCCCTTGATTGGTCAGCAATATAATTTAACAAGCTTGGTAATTCTGTTTTGGAATTTAACATTCTAAGGATGTCGCGCAATGCTTCTGCAATTTTTTTTCTTCGCTCCGCCTCTTCTCTTCGGTCATGTTCTTCT
>CAYSFA010000174.1:0-3018 GCA_964430025.1 uncultured Anaerolineaceae bacterium
AAATTTGCTTGAAAGAAAACAATACATCTGCAGGAAGGCGAGTAGAAGCAACCGCTGCCACGCCTGATCCTTTTTGGCCCATTAATGGGGTCAAATTATCCAGGATTACAGAGTAGGCTTCATCCCATGTTGCAGCTTTTAAGGATCCATCTTTTTTGACTAATGGTGTAACAATGCGGTTGCGTTTTTCATCCATTGGTATAAATCGACCGCCTTCACATAAAACACCACCATTGATTTCTGCATCCCAATCACCATTGATTTTGATGAGATTGTTGTCACGGTGGAATACTTCAATTCCGCAACCCATGGAGCAGCCCACACAAATTGATTTGGTTGCTTCAATATCTTTTTCTTGCCCTCTGTAGGCACTCCAACGGTCGATTAATGCCCCGGTTGGGCAAATCTGGACACAGACACCGCAGGAAACACAGGTGCTGGAACCTAGCGGAACACCTAGGTCAGCAACTAAAATTGTGTTTGCTCCTCTTTCTTCCATTCCTAAGGTGTAATTTCCTATCAATTCTGAACAAGCGCGTACACACCTTCGACAAAGAATACATCGATTGTGATCCAAAACAAAATATGGATGTGAGGCATCGACCTGGTAAGGTTGCCAATTTGGTTGAATTGGCCAATGCGTCATCCCCTCCGCATAAGCAGAATTTTGGAGTTCGCAATCACTACCACTTACCTGGCAATAGGGGCAAAAATGATTTCTTTCGCTAAAAATCATGGACAAGACAAATTTCCTGGCATCCTTAACTTTTGGTGTTTGGGTCCTGATAACCATTTTGTCGGACGCCGGAAGTGTGCAGGCTGGTTGTAATGTTCGGGCACCTTCAATTTCTACAAGACATAGACGACAACCTCCATAAGGCTCAAGAGCTGGGTGGTCGCATAACGTTGGAATTTCAATACCGGCTTTCTTTGCAGCATTTAGTACGGTTGTTCCTTCCGGCACATCTATTTCTTTATCGTCTATTTTGAGATGGTACATATCTTCTCTCCTTCAATCTTTATTGGAAAATGTTCAATTAGATTCTTTTGCCACTCATCGGACATACGCCGGATGGACAAACTTTTAAGCGAATATGAGCTTCAACTTCAGCTCGAAAATGATTCAATATATCCCGAATGGGAGTTCCAGACGTTTGGCCAAGACCACAATTGGATAGTTCAGTCATATTCTTGCTAATCAAAGCAATATCGTCCAAATCCTGCATCGTTCCAGTTCCCTGAGAAATATTCTCGAGGATCTGGTAGACTCTTTCATTCCCGATACGGCAGGGGTTACATTTACTGCAACTTTCGTTCTTGAAAAAGTTCTGTAAAACTTTGGCCAGATCTACAACACATGTATTATCATCACAGATTAATAAAGCACCAGACCCCAAAGAAACACCTGCATTTTGGAATGAATCAAAGTCCATTGGTGTGTCTTGTAAACTTGCAGGTATGATGGAACCGCTCGAGCCGCCTGTTTGAGCCACTTTGAATGTGGCGTGATTCTTCATCCCTTTCGCGTAAATCGTAATGACTTCTCGCAAGGTAATTCCCATTGGCACTTCAATCAAGCCGGTGATATTTACGTTTCCCAATATGGTATAAACCTTTGTTCCTGGGCTGGAAGGAGTACCAAAGGATCGGTACCAGATCGCTCCATTGCGTAGAATGGCTGGTACGTTAGCCAATGTTTCCACGTTATTAATAAGAGTTGGCTTTCCCCAAAGGCCATGAGTGGTCGGGTAAGGAGGACGAGGTCTTGGTTCACCACGTTTTCCTTCGATTGATTCCAATAAAGCTGTTTCTTCTCCGCAAATATAAGCACCAGCTCCACTATGAATATGAATATCAAAACTGAATTCAGTTTCAAAAATATTCTTTCCTAACATTCCATATTCGTGGGCTTGTTGGATTGCTTTTTTCAATCGTTCCTGGGCTAAAACATATTCACCACGAATATAGATGAATCCTTCATTTGCTCCAACAGTGTATGCTGCTATAGTCATTGCTTCAATAATACTATGTGGGTCACCTTCCAGGATTAATCGGTCTTTAAATGTGCCTGGTTCTGATTCGTCCGCATTACAGATAACATATTTTTTGTCGCCAGGAGTACCATTTACGAATCCCCACTTCAAACCGGTCGGGAAACCAGCTCCACCCCGGCCACGAAGCCCGGAAGCTTTGATTTCATTAATCACTTCCTTCGGTGACATTTCAGAAAGTACTTTCCCGAGAGCTTGATACCCTTCGTGAATAATGTATTCTTCGATATTCTCAGGGTCAATAATTCCCGCTCGCTGTAAGACTATTCTCTGTTCAGCAGGAAGTGTGCCTTTTCGGGCATTTACCCAGGCAATTTTTCCGCTTAATTCCTTTGTGGATGCCTGTAATTCAGGAACAACACGTCCTTTATATAAATGTTCTTCCACCAGATGGTGAATATCATTTGGATTAACTGGCCCGTAAATAGTTGCTTCAGGATAAACGATCACCAAGGGTAAAGCATCATGTCTACCTACATCGCCAACCATCGATAATGATATTTCATCATTCAAACCAAACGATTGGATTTCCTCTTGTAAATTCTTGAATACCTCATTGGCTCCGCGTTCAACACTGATCGGATCGCTCGAAACCAAAACCATTGATCTTATCGATTTCATCATTCCTCCGTATCCGAGTAGCGCGCTAAAATGGCAGGGATTTGACTTGGTGTTACGTTTCCATAAGCATCCTCGTCAATCATAATTACCGGACCAACGCCACACAAACCCAAACAACTGGTGGTTATCAATGTCCAGTTACCATCAGGAGTAGTCTCTCCCACTTCCAAATTAAGAGTTTCTTTCAATGTTTGCCAAACTTCTCTTCCACCAACAACATGACAGGGAGCACTCTCGCAAAATTGAATTACATGTTTCCCACGTGGTTTAGTTGACAACATATGGTAGAAACTGGCGACAGAAAAAAGCTGAGATTTGGGTGATTTGAGTCGAGTACTGATCTCTT
>CAYSFA010000174.1:3028-6060 GCA_964430025.1 uncultured Anaerolineaceae bacterium
TCTCTTCCAAAGCATTCGATGGTAAGAATCCAAGCTTTTGATTCACAAAATTCAGAATTGGAATCAATTCTTCCCGATTATCTCCATAACGTTCGATCGCTGAATTGACGGCTTCGACAACCAGACGATCTTTTCCATTATTATTTACCATGCACATCTCCTTTATTGATTGGGTGAATTGGGGAAATCATTCGTAAATAAATAACTAAAAAAGTTAGACAACTTCAACAGCATTGAAATTGCAAACTTGAGCACAAATTCCACAACGAATACATAAATCTGGATCAATTACATGTGTTTGTCTTCGCTCTCCGGTTATGGCGTCGACCGGGCAATTGCGAGCACAAACTGTACAACCAGTACAAGCAGTCTCATTAATTTGATATCGAATTAACGCTTTACAAACCTTCGAAGGACAGCGTTTCTCAAAAATGTGGGCTTCGTATTCGTTTCTAAAGTGTTTCAGGGTGCTTTCGACTGGGTTTGGAGCACCTTGCCCTAATCCACATAAAGAATCTTGCTTGATTTCTTTAACCAGCATTTCAAGCTGTTCGATATCACCATTTCTTCCTTTACCTTCACAAATTCGTTCCAGGATATCTAAAATTCTTCTTGTACCAACACGGCATGGGGTACATTTTCCACAACTTTCTTCCTGAGTAAATTCCATAAAGAAGCGGGCAATATCAACCATACAAGTGTCTTCGTCCATGACAATCATTCCGCCAGATCCCATCATTGAACCCGCTTGTACAAGAGATTCATAATCCACAGGAAGATCCAGATATTCCTTTGGTAAACATCCACCCATAGGGCCACCTGTTTGAATTGCTTTAAATTCTTTATTGTCCCGGATGCCCATCCCGATATCGTAAATAATTTCACGGATGGTAATTCCCATGGGGACTTCGATTAACCCTGTGTGATTGATATCTCCTGCCATGGCGAAGGTTTTAGTTCCTTTGCTTTTTTCGGTACCCATGCTGGAAAACCATTCCGGTCCTTTGAGAATTATTTGAGGAACATTTGCGTAAGTCTCCACATTGTTTATGTTAGTTGGTTGGTTCCATAAACCTTTGACCGATGGGAAAGGGGGTCGGGGTCTTGGTTCGCCACGTTGACCTTCGATTGAATTCATCAATGCGGTTTCTTCTCCACAAACGAACGCTCCAGCACCCATGCGTACCTCGAGGTCAAAGGAAAAACCCGTACCCATAATATTTTCACCTAGCAGACCTAAATTCTTTGCCTGGCTAATGGCCAGATTTAAAGTCTTCACTGCGATCGGATATTCAGCACGACAATAAATATAACCTCGTTGTGCACCAATTGCGTACGCAGCGATGATCATGCCTTCAATGACTGAGTGTGGATCAGATTCGAGAACACGGCGGTTCATGAATGCGCCGGGATCACCCTCATCTGCATTACAGGCAACAAAACGTGTTTCACTCTTCGTTTGTCTGGTGAGATTCCACTTCAAATAAGTCGGAAAACCGGCACCACCACGACCTCGTAATCCGGATTTTTTCATTATTTCTATTACATCTTCAGGGGTATTCTCTGTGAGAACTTTTCCCAATGCCATGTAACCATCCTGGGCTATATAGTCTTCAATATTTTCCGGATCGATAACACCGCAATTTCTTAAGACCACACGAATTTCTTTAGCAGTTGGAGCAGATAATTCTTCGTCAACTTCTTTCTTGACGGGTAATGTGAATTTCTTTGCGATACGACCTTTTAGGAAGTGTTCTTCGACGATGTAAGGGACATCATCAGGAGTCATACCTACATAATGAACTCCTTCTGGATACACCATAAATTCTGGTCCTTGTGCACACGCGCCAATGCGAGAGGTTTCCAGCACCTGGACTTCATCTATCAATCCATTCGCGACCAACTCATCATTTAGAGTATCTACAATCTCATGAGCACCTTTTGCTAAACAATCCGGATCTACACAAACCAATACATGTGTTCGAAAATATTTCATCATTTGACCTACTTTTCTATACCATTAATGAGTATTAAAGATTTACAACGTAATCTTTGACAATCTGGCCTTGTAATACATGCTCATCGATAATACGTGCGGCGATATCTTTCGTTACTTTTCCATAAGTTACTCTTGGTGAGTCACCAATTTGAATCTGGACGATTGGTTCTTTTTCACATACACCAATACAACCAGTTTGAGTGACAACAATCCCACTTAAACCATCTTTTTCAATTTTCTCTAAAATTGCTTTCATTGTGTCACGAGCGCCAGCAGCAATCCCACAGGTTCCCATTCCAACAACTACTTGTTTTTGTCCTGAAGCGCTTTTTAAATCCTGTTTTCGAAGGGCTTCTTCACGGATTCTCTTGAGGTCTTCTATACTTTTGATTGTGGGCATGATTATTTCTCCTATATCTAAAATTAATATTCATAAGTGAGACAAATGTTTTTTATTCCAGTTGTTATTTCATTTCGAATATAAGTAAGAACATCTGGTTCGGACAATGGGATTCCTTCTAATTCTTGTTTTAGAAATTTATCGTCAAATTCATAAACCTGATCATTTACTTGATATTGAAATGTCCAATTGATATGAGGGTTTCCTACTATGAGATGAAGGATCGTTCCAGGTAAATCGCCAAGCGGCATCCTATCAATATGGCTTCGCTGAAATTGAACAAGAATTTCTGTCCCTTTTCCAATCTCGGAAAAAATTTTCAAAAAACCATTGCATGATTCAGCAGCTGCTTTCAATAGTGGAATTCCTAATCCAACTTTTCTAGTAGTACGATCAGTGACAAATGGATCAACTATTCTTTGGGCGACTTCATTACTCATCCCCTTGCCATTGTCAATCACTTTTATAGTTAATTGATCTTCATTTGAGTTTTCCTCCACACATATGTTGATATGGCTGGCATTAGCATTAATGCTATTTTCTGCTATATCTAGTATGTGAAGTGATAATTCTTTCATAGCCTATTGATTTTGTAATTGTTTAATAGCTTGGGGCATTTTATTTGGTTTAACC
>CAYSFA010000175.1:0-6014 GCA_964430025.1 uncultured Anaerolineaceae bacterium
TGGTAAATATTGCAAAGCCTAAATGGAAAAAAATTATCCAAACATACTATTCAGTAAGTGAGGATAATTTTCAAAGAAAAGCTATAGACCATTTAATAATCTAAATCAGGATTTTATCCAATCCACGATCTGCAATTTTTTGATTGTTTCTTTTTTTCATTTTTCGCAGGATGGGATCATCACATATTTCATATAATGCTTTGAGAAAACATTCTGGCGGATCACCTTTTGATACAAATCGATCCGCCCCTGCTTCCATAGCTTCGGATTTTACACTTGGCTCACTGCTTAGAACAATAATATACATTCCAGGATTGATTTTCTTGAGGTATTTAATCCGTTCCTGCAAATGATAATAAGGTGGTGAGTTTTTCCCAAGGTGTTCCTCTGGTAATTCCCAATCCAGTAATAACAACTGTGGTTTTTCATCAATAACTCGTAAAAATAATTCTTTGACATTCTTAACTTCAGAGATTACATGCCAACAAGTCTTATCTTGTTGTAATAACAAATTAATTGCAGATCTTACTTTGGAATCATCATCAGCAATGATTAATTTGATCATTTCTCTTCCATTCCTATGCCCTTTATCATCCTATCTTGTTATAACTATAATCTCTTTATAGAAGGTCATCCACCCGCCAAAGTTTAGAATCAAACATATACCTAATGGGAGTAACCTCCTGGTCATTTGGCTAGTATCCAGCCCCCGATCAAACAAAATAAAGGTAGAATAACAAAGACAACTATGAATGTTTTACACAAAGGACTCAGACAATGAAAATATTGTTAACCGGATTCGAACCTTTTGATGGTAGTAAACTCAATCCTTCTCAACAAGTGGTGGATGCATTTCCAATAGATCAATTTTCCAACCATTCAATTAGCAAAATGATCTTACCTGTTGATAGTTCTTCTGCAGTAGATTTGGTAAGACAAACGTTATCTGAGTTTCAGCCTGACCTGGTCATTCATTTAGGAGAAGCCTCCAGCAGACCAGCAATTTCACTTGAGAAAGTCGCTATCAATTGGATGGATTTTCGAATTGCTGATAATACAGGTGCTCAAATAAAAGATCAAAGAATCTTTGAAAATGGACAGGATGCTTACTTTTCCAGTTTGCCATTGAGACAAATTAAAGATGCTTTAACATCAGAAGGAATCCCTGTAGAAGTATCCTTATCAGCTGGTGCTTACTTATGTAATCAGGTTTTTTATTCCAGTCTATTTTTTATTGATCAGTTCAGGATGAAAACAATTTGTGGATTTATTCATCTACCTTCTTTACCTGAACAGGTGATGGAAAAAAAACAACTTTCACCATCCATGAGCAAAGAATTAAGTCTGAAGGCAGTCCAAATTGCTACCGATACTTGCCTGAAATTCTTGGAGAATGCTTAACTCTTATTCGCTAATAGCGTTCACTACCGATAACAATTGATTTGCCAGGCCTTTTTCCACTTCAGCAATTTTCAAAATCTTTTTTCTTATTTCTTCAATAATATCTGGTTGTTCCCCGCGATATAACTGATAAAATAGGTGACCGACCTCATCCCACTGATCCCCCAAAAATAAATATTGTTCTCCAACAGCCCCTAATGCCGGTGCAGCAGCCTGATGAGCGGCTTCCAGTAAAAATTGCCCATACATTTTTCGAAATGCACCTCCCCCATTTCCTCCAATCTGATCAATCATCATAAAAGCATTCAAAGCAGCTCTTTTTAATTTCGATGCACTCCAATTTTTCCAATTTTGCATGGAACGTGCAAACAAACTAATTGCCCTTAATCCTTCATTGGTTTTAGGTGCATTTAAGAACTGAATCATGTTATTTTTGATTGCAGTAAAAATTTGACCACGCGTAAGAAAATGGTAGTAATTCCATTCAATTTCCAGCCATATATTGTTAGGGGAGAAAGGTTCCTTTTTGGAATCTCTCGCTCTCATCAACTCAGAGATTGGAACAATGTGGTAATTTTGTGGAACTTCAAGAGAGGAAACCGTAATAGGAAAGCCAACTTGATCTCGGTCTGATATGTAAACAATATTTTCTTGTTCATCAAAACCAAAAACTGTAATGCAATGGCTACCAAATCTTTGATCTTCAGGCATGTGCAAATATTCCAATTCTGACATCTCCACGTATACAATGGTCGGATGGTTGGTAATTATTCTACTTTTTAATGAATTCCAGGCTGCCTGCTCATTCTCAATTGATTTGATTTGAATATTGATATGGCTATGATGGGTAAGATTTTCTTCAAATATCTTAGGTGGAACTCTCCCCCCGATCATTGGATGTTTTAATTGACGCATATTGTAGTAATAAAAGTACAAACCTGCACCTAATCCAAATAACATCTCCTCGCTTAAATTCACACCATAATATTTGATAACCTCACGAATAGCTGTGGTGGAATCATTTTTGCCTGATATTGGGGTGAAATCTTCAATAACATGTTTCATAATTTTTCAATCCATTATTTATTATATGGAATATTTTCTTAATTAGAATTCTAATAAAACCTATCTTGAAAATCATTCAGGTGAAAATTTTGGATATGCTATAATGAGAAAAAATTGCAAATTGAGGGAATGTTATCGAAATTTTTCCTTTTTAGGGAAAATTATAAATCCCCTGGTTCGAATAAAATATTAATAAAAGGTGAGTATGCGTATCTTCATTTCTGGAGTAGCTGGTTTTATTGGCTCAGCATTAGCGAATAAATTGATACAGGAAGATCATTATGTGAGGGGAATGGATGATTTGTCCACTGGTGATCCGAACCGATTGTTGCCTAACGTTGAATTTATTCGGGGAGACATTAACGACCGCCCCAAGCTGTGGACTTTGCTTCAGGATATTGACATCGTATTTCACATAGCTGCACGAGTCGTTGTTCCAGAATCGGTTTTATATCCAAGAGAATATAACCAGGTCAATGTGGGAGGTACCGTAACATTAATGGAAGCCATGCGGGATGTAGGGGTGCATCGCGTTGTGTTTACTTCATCCGGTGCAATCTATGGAAACCAGAAATCTCAACCGGTTGCTGAAACAGCCACCCCAGAACCCAGATCACCTTATGCCGTTTCAAAATTATCCGCTGAATATTACATACACACGATTGGGGGATTATGGGGGATAGAAACAGTTAATTTACGTATCTTCAATACTTATGGACCTGGCCAACCGACGCCACCCACTCACCCACCTGTAATCCCTTATTTCCTGAAACAAGCTCATCAAAACTCCACCCTGGTTGTGAATGGAGATGGCCATCAAACCCGTGATTATATTTATATTGATGATGTGGTGAATGGCTTAAAAGCTGTGATTAATGCAAAAGATATCAACCGGGAAACAATTAACATCGGCAGTGGAAGAGAAACAAGTGTACGTGAATTGGCAAATCTTATTGTTGAAATCACGGGGAAAGAACCGGAAATTGTTTATAACATAAGAAATGATGGGGGACCTGGTCGAATGCGAGCGGATATCTCCAAGGCCAGAGATAAATTGAATTTTTATCCACTGACCCCCTTGGAAATTGGCCTTCAAAATACTTACCAAAAGGACATTTTGGATAAATCCAAAAATTCTGTGTAACTGAATTCAAACTCACCAGTTGGCTTTTGTTGTTATTACAGTTTGGATTTGATATACTTTTTTAGAACAAGTTTCTAATATTAACCAAGGTAATTTAACCATGGGACGGTCATGAAGAGTAAATCATTATTAACAACAACATTAATTGCACTTCTGCTCATGACTATGATATTATCAGGTTGTTCCTTATTGGATGACTCAGGGATACCTAATGGAACTGTTTATAATATCGATAAAATTTTTAGAAACTACTACAAACAACTGGGGGGGAAAGAAACGCTGGGAGTGGTTATTTCTGAGGTAATCGCCTGGGAAGACAATCAATGTCAATACACTGAGAAAGTGCTCTTGTGTTATAACCAAAACCACACCTCCAATGATGGCTATTTGCTTTTTCCACTGGGAGCGATGGCGCAATCAACAAGTTTTGGGATCTCTAGCTTACCTCCGTTCATTTATGAAGGATTTCGTCCCCTTTATGAAAAAGTAGGAGGTGAAGCGACTGTTGGTAAGGCATTATCTATTCCAATTTACAATTTTCAAGAAGAACGAATAGAACAGCAATTTGAGAATATGGCTTTTTATCAAGCGTTTCATAATCAAAACACTATCGGATTATTATCCTTAGGTGTTTTTGCATGTGACGAGGAGTGTAATTATTCACCTGAAAAAGGGACTGCAATCCTCATCAATGCTGATGTGGTTTCCTTACCGTTTATCAACTTTATCGCTCGTTTTAATGATCTAGATGCACTTGGCACACCCCTTGCGGAAGCAATTGAACTCCAACCTGGTTTGGTACAACAGGTTTTCAAAAATTCTGTTCTCATCGGGAACCCAACTTTACCGGAGACCATTCACCTACTAGATTTGCCTGTCAAACTAAATTATCGACAAGAAGATCCTGTCCCACAAATCTACTCCAAAGAGGACAACATGGCTTTTTATGTTGTCAATTCTCCCAATGGATTTCATGTTCCATTAGTCTTTGATGCATTCATCAATAATCATGGAGGACGAGAACTATCTGGAAATCCTTTGAGCGAAGTTTATCAGGAAGCAAGCAGCTTTCGACAATGTTTTCAAAATTATTGCCTGGATTATTTTCCAGACACTCAGGATGTAAGAATGGTTGGTTTGGGGGAACAGTATTTAGAAATAATGAACATTGAAAATATAAATGTGGTTCAATTCGAGTACTCTCTGGAAACGGTTAGCTTAAGTGTCCTGGAGAAGTCATCCCATGTAGCCATTGATGAAGAGCAGGAAATTGAGATCAGGATCATTAAAACTGCCAACCAGACTCCTTTGCAGAATATTGAATCAACCCTCGAATTGACTTTGCCAAACGGCAATTTATATACTTATCAACTCCCGGCCACTGATGTATTCGGGATCAGTCAGTACTCAATCCCACAAATGAAAAGGGTAAATAATGGAAGTGTCATAACCTATTCGGTGTGTCTGAATGTCCCTTCCAACCAACCAATTTGTGCAAAAGATAGTTATTTAATTTGGTGATTCAGCTGGTATCGCTTCAATAAATAATTGATAACTTTCAATTCTCCCGGTAACAGCTGAAAGGTCGATGATAAATTCTCCATCCCAGGTGCCAACTGCACGATCACTTTCCCATTTTCGTAATCCGATAATTTGACCATCCACATCCAGGGCTACTGCAACAATTATTACTTTGGACGAAGAATTCTCAACAGGATAACTGCCTTCAATTTTCAACATTTTTTGGTCAAGCAGAGCTGTTTCTGCTTCCACAAAGACCTTTGCATCGTTGTATCGTGCTGACTCGGGATTGTAAGGAATCGCGGATGAAAACTGCGCGCTTTTTTGGAATTGTTCAGGGTTTGGGCCGGGGAAGTAAGCCGCCAAGGGGATTTTTTCACCAGCCATGAGTAAATTTAGTGGGGCTGGCTCTTTGATTGATTTTACGTTAGTCGCTTCCATATCAGCAAGATTGAAATTAACGATCACGTTTTCATAAGAAACATTAGTGTTGTTATTCACCCAAACAAAACACCACACCCCGGCATTTTCATCCGGTAAACAATTCAACCCTTCCAGAGGTAACTGCACGGGAGTAGGTTCAGGGGTCTGATCAGAGGGTGGGAGTGTTTCAACGGGGATCACCACCTGCATATCCACCTTGAGGATATACGGATCAATTTCAGGGTTCATCTCCATTAGTTTTTCTACCGAGACCCCATATATCCAGGCGATACCGCCGAGCGTTTCACCCAACTTGACAGTATGAATGCGTGGGGTGGATGTTGGGGAGGGTAACGGCGTTGGGGATAGCAAAGGTGTTGGCGTTAGTGTAATTGTGGGTGACAGTGTTGGTGATGGCGTTATGGTAGGTGGAATGTCAGTGAAAGCACTATCAGGCAAG
>CAYSFA010000176.1:0-5989 GCA_964430025.1 uncultured Anaerolineaceae bacterium
AAATGCAATACAATCGCCCGCGAGTGGCTGGGGAAAAGTTGGATGGTGCCGAAAGAACTTAAGAAATTCGCCAGTTTGGATGCCTTTACTGCCATTTACTTGCCTTACTGGACTTTTCACGCCAACACCAGCGCTGGCTGGAAAGCGGAGGTAGGACACCAAACAACCGAGCGATATTATGATGCCGGGTCCAAATCCTGGAAGACGCGTACCAAAATCGTATGGCGTTGGGAATCCGGGCAAGCTTCATTGAATATCAATGATTTGCTGATTGCCGGAACTGAGCGAGTCAGTGCGCATCACCTGCAAAATGTCGACCAGTTCAATCTGGCTGAAATGGCAGCCTACACACCAGCTTTCCTGGCAGGTTTGCAGGCAAAAGGCTATGATCGCCCCTTGGAAACTGCCTGGGAGTTAGCCAGGGAAGTGATGCGCGAACAAACCAAAAAAGCCTGTATCGGTCAGGCCAGCACTTCCATGGTTCGCAATTTCAGCATGAAAATGGATTTTTCGGATGAGAGTTGGCGTTACCTACTGTTGCCTGTTTACCTGGCAGCTTATCAATTCGAAAACAAAACTTATCATGCCATTGTCAATGGCCAAACCGGGAAGATTTCCGGGCAGCGACCAGTGGATTGGAAGAAGATCTGGTTGGTGATTTCCCTGATTTTTACTCCTGGAGCACTGATGACAATTCTCGGGTTTGTGTTGGGATCTTTCGCTGACGAAGGCTCCCTGGTTGGAATAGCTGGCCTCTTCTTCCTGTTTGTCGCGATTATTGCAGCCATTATCATTCTCGTTGGAGCAAATAAGGAGGGGAAAGCATGACAGACCAAATTCAGGATTCCACCAATAAAGTAAGTTTGTCCTCTTTGGGATGGTCGGGGGAAGTTGTTTATGTGCTTTGCCCAAATTGTGATTGGGGTTATTTGGCGGTTCCAGGCAAAATCACCAACGAATGTCCCCATTGTCACGCCCAGGGATTGCAAGTGAGGGAAGAGGACGATTTCAGTATGTTGGCTGATTTCATCAAGCCACCTGAAATGTACCTTCCATTCCAGGTTCCACAAGAAAAATTATCCACAAGTCTGGCTCAATTTGCAAAAAGCATCTCTTTTGCTCCCGAAGATCTCAAACCACAGACCCTGCATTCGCGCTTAAAAATGATCTACTTACCCATGTGGTTGGTGGATAGTCAGGCCAAGGCTACCTGGCAGGCGGAGTGTGGATTTTATTACCAAGCGAAGAGCCATCAGGAGAAATTTAGCGGGGGTCGTTGGTATACCCAGGAAGTGATCGAGACCCGCACTCGCTGGGAGCCACGCGTTGGAAAATTAAATCGCCAGTACCAGAACATTCCCGCACCAGCATTGGAGGAACACCGCCGTTTGATGCAGGCACTGGGCAATTTCTCCTTCGAGCAGGCCAAAGCCGTTTCCACTACCCAATTATTGAGTACCAATAGTTCCCTGGCACCCATGATCCGTGTTCCCTCACGCGATAAGGATGATGCCTGGCCAGATACCTTGCCACGCTTTCAGGAGCAGGCCGCTGAAGAGACTAAGAAAGCCTGCCAGGCCGATCAGATCCGTGAGTTTCGCTGGTCGCCCGCTTTTGCAGAACAAAACTGGAGCTTATTTCTGCTGCCCGTGTGGAGCAGTTTCTACCTGGATGACGATAACAAACCACAATCCATTCTGGTGAACGGCCAATCCGGGCAAATGAGTGGGGCACGTAGAGCTTCGATGAAACGCGCCAAGAAGGTTTCCATGTACATCCTGATCGCTGCCATCATCATCTTTGCCTTAACTGTCGGGTTGGGATTGCTTTCCCTGTGGGTGGAGGAAGTCATGACCCTAGCGGTATTTGGCCTGGTGATATCCATCCTGGTTGGGTTGGCTGCCATTTATCCGATTGCGACTGTCTGGTCAATTAACCGCCAACCAAAATAAGGGGATAGTTTTTTCGCTTCTGTTATTGGTGATTTTTTAGCAGCTCGCAAAAACCTTCCTAATCGAAGATGAGATAAGAATTATTGAAGCTCGCGTTGGCCCTTACCGGCTTGCAACAGCGTGAGCCCACCGAACATCCGTTTGTAAAATGGTGGATTTGCATCTGAAATTTTCGCATAGCCGACATTCTCTTGATCCAGAAACCGCAAAACAACTTCTAATCGTTGATGAAAACTGCCTAAATCCTTCTTCTGTGGTGCCAACCAGGCGCTCTCTGCCACAGCCAGCATACGCGGGAAGATTTGCCAATCCAGGCGTGCTCGCGAGGGGACAAACTCCGTCCACAGGGGAGTCTCCATCCCTAGAATAATCTGGTGATACTCACTTTCCAATTCCGCAAAGACAGGTTCGTACTGATACACTTTATCCAATGGACTATGCGCGTAGCTATGATCCAGATAGTAGGCTGCGAAGTTGGATAGGATCGCTTTTCGCCCTTTGCGAATATGTTCCATCACAAGTTTTTCTTTTCCCACCCAATATTGCACCACGGCATCCGGATCGAGGTCGTCAGCCAGCATTTCATTCCAGCCGATCAACCGCCTGCCGTTCGCTTTGAGAAATTGACTCATGCGATTGGTCAGAACCGTCTGGAGGGCAGGAATCGCAATGTTGCCACTTTCACGTGCCAACTTTTGGCAATCCGGGCAGTTACGCCAGCGTTTCTTGGGGGCTTCATCCCCACCTGTATGAATGTATTCGCCAGGGAATATATCCAGTACTTCCTGCAATACATTCTTCAGGAACTCCGTTGTGCTTTGCTTCCCGGCACACAGGATATCTGCATGGATTCCCCAATAGGGAGTGACCTGATAGGGATCGCCCGTACAACCCAGTTCGGGATACGCAGCCAAAGCCGCTGTGGAATGACCAGGCATTTCAATTTCCGGGACAATCCGAATATGTCTGGCAGCTGCATATTGCACAATTTCATGTAATTCATCCTGGCTGTAAAACCCTCTGTGGGGGATTGCGTTCAATTTCTTGCCTGCAAAGCCGCTGATCTGGCTGGCCTGGCGGGTGGATCCGACCTCCACCAGGCGTGGATAACGTTTGATCTCAATGCGCCAACCTTGATCTTCGGTTAGATGCCAGTGGAAGACGTTCATCTTAAAAAATGTCATCCAATCGAGCAGGTCTTTGACCGTCTGCATTCCCTGGAAATGGCGGGCTTCATCCAGCATGAACCCCCGCCAGCTGAAGCGTGGGGCATCCTGGATGCGTACACAAGGCAGACTGATAAGTTGAACCCCTGGTTTATACCCGGCCATAAGTAACTGTCGTAGACTCTGCAAGGCATAGAAAATGGCTTGCTTGTCCCTTCCAATTATTTCAATTGATCCGGTTGAGAGGATATTGAGGTGGTAAGCTTCTGGTGGGAAGCTTTCATTTTGGATGATCGAAATTCTGGATTTGCCGTTCTCACTCAAAATCCCAGGTCTTATTTCTGGTGGCAGTGCGTCAAGAAAGATGCGAACTTCATTCTCTGCGATATTTGCAGGAAAGAACATTTCCTTCGACCAGGTGAGTGAACCGGATAAATATTCGACGTTTTTAGGGTAGGGGATAATAGGCAGAGGAGATTTGTGGTTCATGTATGTTTCTTCCTTAAAAAGATAAACCAATAAATCAACCCGACCATCACCGCGCCGCCAATAATATTCCCGATCGTTACGGGCAGGAGGTTATCCACTAAGAAGTTACCCATCGTCAGGTTCGGGAAGTCCAGCGCGGTTTTGCCGATACTCTCGAAAAATTCCGCTCCACCAAAAAACTTCACCAGCAGCCCCAACGGAATAAAATACATATTGGCCACGCTGTGTTCCGTCCCAGCTGCCACAAAGGCAGTGATCGGAAAGATGATCGCCAGAACCTTATCGGTCGTCGTCCCAGCTGAAAAGGTCAGCCAGACTGCCAGGCACACCAGCATGTTACAAATCACCCCCAGCACAATCGCCTGCAAAAATTCTAGGCTGGTTTTTCCCTCGGCGATGTTGAGGATGTTCAATCCCACACTTCCGCCACCAAAGGTATATTGTTTGGACAGAAACATCCCCACCGCAGTCACTACCGACCCCACCAGGTTGCCCAAATAGACAATTCCCCAGTTTCGTAATAATTTCCAAAGGGGAATTTTCCCGCTCATAAAGCCCATGATGATGAGGGAGTTGCCTGTAAATAACTCCGCGCCACCTACAATCACCAAGATCAGTCCCAGGCAAAACGCCAGTCCGGTCAGTGCCTTGTTTACACCATAAGGCAGGGCGGAACCTCCCGTGGAAATCGTGGTGGCGAATACAGCGCCCAGCGCGATGAACGCTCCCGCCAGAACACTAAGCGCAAACAACGTCCAGAAATCTAAGTTCGCTTTTTTCAAGCCAACGTCTTCAGCTTTTTTGGCCATTTCAACCGGCAGCAAGGAATCAATATGGATATGATCGCTCATGAATACCTCTCAACACTCTTTTTGTCTATTGTAGCCCCAATTTTAGATTATTCAGGCAAAACACCTACCCAATTTCCTATCCTTTCGGATGAGGTTCACAGGATATCCATCTGCTATAATTTCATCATGGAATGGTCGCCCCACTTCATTAACCGATCATCCAAACGGCGCAAGCCAAACCGAAAACCTCAAATCACACAGGATTAAACATCCTTCACTTACTCACCATTCATAGGAGCTAACTTCACCATGCAACCTTCCCCATTACGATTGAACATCCCGAACCATAATCAGTTCCTGGAAATCCAGCTCGATCCATTTCTTTGTCAATTGCGGGAAAATGATCAGCAAAAATCGATCTGGCAGCTCAAAAAAGTGCATTACCGCCATGCCGTGGGAGATTGGCAGACCATCGATCGAGCTACACTGAAAAATCACGACCAAAATTGCTGTGAGTTGGAATTATTCCGAGGGAAACACCTCATCTATCAGCTCACTTTCATCATTCAGGAGAGTGCTTTTTCTTTACAGCTCACAAATAAACAGAACGAGATCGCCTGGGTGGCGGTCGATTTTGCCGCTGAGGAAGACGAACATTATGTTGGGTTCGGCCAACGCTTCAATGCGATCGACCAGCGCGGTAAAGAGCTTGACCTGTGGGTGGAAGATGGTGCAACCATGGGTATTTCGTACATCCCGGTACCCTTCTTCATGTCCAGTTATGGCTATGGTGCGCACATCCAATCCACAAATCGTGTCATCGCCCGTGTTGCCTGCGCCGATGACCCCACCAATCTGTCCTTGCGTGTATCCGAAGCAGATCTCAACCTTACCATCTTCTGCAGCGGTTCTTACGAGAATATTTTAGAACAATACACCAACAAAGCTGGCCGCCCAGCCTTACCACCTCCCTGGGTGTTTGGTCCCTGGAAATCGCGTGATTGGCAAACCGCTGATCAATGGGGGATTGTGGAAGATATTCACCAACAAATCCAACTGGGTCTCCCCGCCACGGTCAAACTCATCGACGCCCGCTGGGAGGTTGCTTACCATTCCTTCCGCTTTGATCCGCTCAAATTCCCTGATCCGCGTGCCATGATCGAGGAAATTCATGCCAATGGCAATAAATTACTCGTGTGGATCTCTCCCTGGATGGCGGTAGATAATGGCAATGATCCGAACGATTATTACTACGAATGTGCGCAAAAAGGGTATTTCCTACGCAAACCGAATGGCGAGATTTATGTCAGTCAGATGGGCTTGAACCCGATGCTGATCGGTTCGTGCATCGATTTCACCAATCCGGAAGCGGTGTCGTGGTACCAGGCGCAACTACGTTACCTGATCGACCTGGGGGTGGATGGCATCCAGACCGACTTTGGCGAGCAGGTCCCGGAAGATGCCGTCTTTTTTGATAACCGTACCGGAGCTGAAATGCACAATGCTTACCCGGTCCTCTACAACGAGATCACTTATCAGGTACTCAAAGAAACTACCAATCCGGTGATGTTGATTCGCTCCGGTTGGCACG
>CAYSFA010000177.1:0-2648 GCA_964430025.1 uncultured Anaerolineaceae bacterium
AATTACATTAATTTATGAATGGTTCTCACCATTACGAGAAATTTTCTCCATCTCAATAATTTTGTTTGCGACTGCTTCAATTGCTACCCTTTGCTTTCGATATAAATCTGCTTCAGACATGGATAATTTGATGGCAATTTCCCTTACTTTTCTACCTTCCAGGAACTTCATCTCTAAAATATTATACAATATCCACTCTGCTGTAAAGCGTCTTTCTCCTTCAGGTTTTACCTGATTTATCGCCTCTCTTAAAATTGTACGAAGGGCATTCGCTTTATTTCCTTCAACCGTTGCTGCAGTTTCTTCAACGACCTTAAGATCAAGAAGTGGATTCTCTGTAAATTTTGGGCCGCCCCAAAAATGTGTTAAGGCATCTTTTACCCAGGTTTGTAAATCATTACTCTTTATCGGATCATCGACAACAAAGACTCCCTCTTTGTCATATCGCCCACGTGCACGCAATTGTTGAATAGAGTTAACCCTGGTGCTTAGTTTCTCCATGGAATCGAAAATCTCTATTTGCATTTGACGATCACTCAACCCCATACCCGCTCTATCAATCATGATTTTCAGCGTTGATTGTTGTTCTTCATCTAATTTATCTAGATCAACCCCATTTAATCCTAATAATCCAATCAATTGGGTTTGTTTTGAATCACCATAATTCTGAGAATAAAGAGGAAAAAGGCAATTATCATTCCATTGAAAAATTTCAGGGAAATCCGAATTTTCCAAGACAATTTTGGACAAGTCTTCAGTTATTGTTTTGTTTTTGATATTGATCTTTCCATTAGTAAGAACTAATTCCAGACCTTCGTCCGAAATCGATACAATGAAGGATCCGGTTGCTTGTAAACGATCCATTAGGGCGGCAAGAATCATCTCCAAAAATTCTAAAAGATCATTTCTGGTCAGCAACCTGTTTTCTAGTGTTTGTAGTAACTCTATGTCTTGTTGATCGTTTCCATAGAAAAACCATTTTTCACCAATCGGAGCAAATAAAGTTATCAGATGTTGAAATAACACAATCGTGGCAACCATTACAATCGGGATAAAAACTTCGAAATCATAACCAACGACAGGTCCGGTTCTTCTAACTAGTGTCGTAAATCCTAAAGCTAAGCTCGCTGTCACTGGTCCACGTAAAACCCACTTAAACAAACGTGTTTTTACCATACGATCGGACCACGCCACCCCAAAGAAAGCGACCGAATAAGCCATTAAAATAATCAGGATATAAAAAATTGTATTGCTGATGGTTGCTACAATCCAAAAAGCTCCCTGTAATTGATCGGCAATGCCTGAGCCAAATAAAAGGAAGGGAAAGGAACCAATCGCTGGTGCTAATGCTCCAACCACCAGGTAACCCATTCGACGTCGACTGATCGGTGTTACCGTGCGAATATACGCCCTGAAGAAATTAATCCAGGACAGGAGCATGATAATCCAATAATATATGGTGAACAATTCTGTAAAAATCGTCCGCTCAAGATGAGGTGTGGCGATTTGTTCAACATTAATCGGTCCGACCAGAATGTTAAAAGGAATGAGTACCAGCAAAAAAAGTGAAAATAAGTAGGTCAGTCTGACTGCCCAACGCCTTCTCCATCGGCTAGGTCTTCCGGTTGTCGCGACCAGAGCGTCAGAAAAATGTAGGTATGATGGCGGAAGTAAAACAATACCTACCCATTGAAATTTATACCAAAACTCAATGGAAGCAACACCTTCTGCAATACTACCTAATGATTCGGATGTAAAAACGATCACGACACAAACCAGGATGGTAGCGAAAGATCTGGCGACCCGATCCTTAAGATTAAATGTCAATGCATAAAACAACAAAGACAAGGCAGTGATTGCAATGCCCGCCGTCAATAAATCGTTTATCGTTTTTACCAGGTTAATAAACCCATCAATCCAGTTTGTCATGACAATAAAATAGTATTACTTCAAGTATTTTGAGAAAAATAGAGCGATATCCTTGTTTGGATAATAAGAATCATTGTATCCAGAAAAATCAAACCCTAATTTGAAAGCCAACTTAATTGCTGGATAACTCTTAGGGGGAATTTCTAATAATAGCCTTCGATCTGCCCTTTGAATTGCCCAATTTTGTGCAGCTAACACTAATGCAGTTCCAATCCCCTGCCTGCGAATTCCTTGTTCAACCACCAAATCTTTAATAACCGCGGATTGATTCTCGGACACCTCGACAATTCGGATATATCCTACATATTTACCGTTGTGAATAGCCACCATCAGTCCTGGAGAGTAATTCTACCGGGCGAGGGTAATTTACCTGGGTGGGACGCGGTAATCTGATTTCCCGGAATGATATAAAAATTTGACCATCATCAATCGTCCGATCCATCTGCCAAACATAATTTGTTCTACAAGAATGATCAATTGAGATAAGTTCGATAATATCTGCTGTAACGGCTGGGCGAATTTCAATTTTTGGCATATTCCACTCTCCTTTATGGACTTACTACGCGGACCGGGACTACACAAGCAGGAAATTCATTATTATCATTATCTAACACAACCAATCGCAATAAATAATCTCCCGGCACCAGTTGTGATGTATTCCATAATCCAAGCTGCTCATCTACTTTTTCTTCATTATCTCCTGCAATTGTTCTCCAAAT
>CAYSFA010000177.1:2658-5916 GCA_964430025.1 uncultured Anaerolineaceae bacterium
GATTTCCAGGTTCAGTGTATTCATATTTAAAAAATCCGAAGTTATCAATGTCCACCGTCCCTACTAATCTTACTACATCCTGCACTTCAGTAGCCGGTTCTGGAGAGGTGATTTCAATACTTCCAGGAATACAACCGTCTTGTTCCGGAGAAGGAGTAAT
This sequence comes from uncultured Anaerolineaceae bacterium, assembly GCA_964430025.1. Lineage (GTDB taxonomy): Bacteria > Chloroflexota > Anaerolineae > Anaerolineales > Anaerolineaceae > UBA6170. Next base: position 2,819 of record CAYSFA010000177.1, read on the forward strand.
AGCCACTTCCTCCTCAAGAAGGGCTGAGGAGGTCACTTGAATCGTTGGTGAAGGGGAAGATAAAACATCAATCGTCGGAGTAGCTAAGGTTGTTTGATCCGGAAGAAGACTGCTGGAATAGGTAACAAAAAAAAACTCCCCTAAAAATAAAACCATGATCAAAATGAGAATGGATATAGAAGATCGAAATTTTCTCTGGGCTATTTCTCTTTCAAGTCCGAATGCTGCTTCACGCCAATTTCCTAATGCTTTAAATAACCTTGAGAAGAATATCAAAGATATTAATCCAAGGATGATGTAAAACCAAATTTCAAACTCAATGAGGAATTCAAGAATTTCTGACATATCAAATATATAAGGTAGTTATAAGGAAGAAAGAAAACCTCTTACGATTGTTGTTAGTTTCGGAACCAAAATTTTTCCTGCTTCCAACACCTCATCGTGAGTGGTAATGGTTGAACCATCCAGATTTGCTTTATTACTGATTCCGGAAATTCCTAACACACGCATTGAACTATGTCTAGCTACGATCACCTCAGGAACCGTCGACATACCTACAGCATCAGCCCCAATCGTTCTGAGAAATCTCAGATCAGCTGGAGATTCAAAGGATGGACCGGAAAGAGATATGTAAACACCACTCTGAGTATCAATATTGGCGTTTTGGGCAACATCTTTTGCTAGTTTTAATAATTCCGGATCATATGGCCGGCTCATATCTGGGAAGCGAGGACCAAACTCTTCGATATTTGGACCTCGTAAAGGATTATTGCCAGCCATCGCTATCATGGCAATATGATCAGACAAAAACATTACATCCCCTGGTTCATAATCAGGATTAATTGCCCCAGCCGCATTTGTTACAATCAGGATTTCTACTCCCAGGCGTTTCATTACACGGACAGGTAATGTCACCTGAGCCATGCTATATCCCTCATAATAATGTGCTCTTCCCTGCATTGTGATTACAGTTTGTCCTTCTAACTTACCAATTACCAGTTGTCCGGAATGTCCATATACTGTTGATTGTGGCCACGAAGGGATCTCCAGGTAAGGAACATAATCAGGGTTTTCAATAGATTTTGCTAAATCTCCCAACCCCGAGCCTAAAATTAAGCCGATTTTAGGGGTATATTGTGTTTTTGAACGAATAAAATTAGCAACCTCATCGATTTCCGCGAGAGTAATAAATTCTTTCATAAATTCCTCCACCTCAGATTTTGCGTGAATTAATAGACCAAGAAAGTCTCGGAGTTCATTTTCTTGCCAGATTAAAATAAATTATATCAGATGTACTATGGAAGATTTCGTCTTACTGTAGGACAGAATTCAACCCAGCCACTACTTCATTAATATCTTCATCAGTGATTCCGTAATGGGTGACTAATCGAAATCCATACTTTTTAGAAGAGCCAATTAAAATATTTTTCTTCTCTAATTCTTCAATTATTTGGAAATTTGTTTTTGGGTAATCGAATTGAAGGTCAAAGAAAACCATGTTAGTTTGTGGTGAATTTTTCCGAATAGAAACATTAGGAACAGAACGCAATAAATCAGCCAGCAAAAGCGCTCGTTGATGATCTTCTTCAAGGCGGTCGATCATGGTCTCCAAAGCTATAATCCCCGCAGCTGCCAAAACTCCTGCCTGTCTCATTCCCCCGCCAAGTTGTTTCCTGATTCGCCTGGCTTTGGATATAAATTCGTAGCTTCCACACAAAACACTGCCGACAGGTGCACCTAATCCTTTGCTTAAGCAAAAGGTCACTGAATCAACTCCCTTTACTAAGTTTTCCGCTGGAACTCCTAGTTTAATTGCGGCATTAAAGATTCTCGCACCATCAACATGAACACGGAGCTTTTTTTCCCTGGCTACTTTTACGACCTTCTCAACATAATCAGGTCTAATTGCAACACCGCCACAGCGATTGTGTGTATTTTCAATTGAAATCAACCTGGTTGTTGGAAAATGAACATCCTCAACCCGGATGGCGCTCTGAATATCTTCAATTAACATGGTGCCATCTAATTGATTTGGAACAGTGTGTACCATGATCCCACCTAAGGCTGAAACTCCACCAGCTTCATAATAAAAAGTATGTGCCTGGTCTCCCATAATAGCCTCATCACCTCTTTGGCAGTGGGTTAGAAAGGCGATTAAATTCCCCATAGTACCTGAGGGTATAAAAAGTCCACTTTCCATCCCTAATTTCCTAGAAGCCATCTCCTCCAACCGGTTGATGGTAGGATCTTCCCCATAGACATCATCACCAACTTCTGCTACGGCCATAGCTCTTCGCATTTCATCAGTTGGTAAAGTCACAGTATCGGAACGTAAATCTATCATCTTAACTCCAGTCAATCATGCTCTCAATGTTTGTAAGATTTGATCCATGTCCTCCGGTAAAGGAGCTGTGAATATCCTGGGCTGAACCTCTCCGGGAAGGGTGATCTCAATTTGAAATGCATGCAACATTTGTCTTTTTACAGGTAAGGTTGCTTTTCGAAACCCATAAATCGAATCACCCACGATAGGACACCCAAGAAAGTTTAAATGCAATCGTATTTGATGGGTACGCCCTGTAAGAGGATGTGCGGCGATCAAAGTATGTTGTGAAAATTTTTCCACAACTTTATATTCGGTAACGGCTTCACGACCACGCTGATGTTGTACAATAGCCATCTTCTTCCGATGAGAAGGATCACGACCTATCGGTGCTTCAATTCGTCCCAAGTTGGTGGGAGGAAATCCATCTACTAATGCATAATATGTTTTGTCAACATCTCGATCGCGAAATTGATTTTGTAAGTAATGATGAGTTCGGTCATTTTTAGCGATCAAAATGATCCCCGACGTGTCTTTATCCAAACGATGCACAATTCCAGGACGATGTTCACCTCCAACACCTTCCAAATCAGGTACATGATTTAGGATAGCATGTACCAATGTCCCAGTGGAATGCCCAGCAGCTGGATGAACCACCATGCCAGCAGATTTATTAATCACAACGAGATCACCGTTTTCAAAAATGATATCTAGAGGGATCGCTTCAGGAATCAACTTACTGTCCCTAATCGGTGGGATTGATATCTGGATGAAA
>CAYSFA010000178.1:0-5881 GCA_964430025.1 uncultured Anaerolineaceae bacterium
AAACCGCGATGAAGGTTATTATGAATGCTTTGCTTTTTTTTGATTTATTTTCCATCTTGTTAATATAGTAAATATTCTTAATTATTATCCCTAGTACCCTCTACAAAGTTTTCTGTAGTTCCTCTTGTCCTGTTGGTGTTCTCGATCGTTTTTCTTTCTAAAGAACTATCAATTCCAGCATTAAAACAACCAGAAGTTTGAATATCTCCATCATAAATATATGTCCCTCTTTCATCTATTTGACAATTTTCAGGTACAACAATACCTTCCTTTTTTAGTCGCTCGTTTCTTCTGTTTTGAGCTATTTTAATTATATTTTCAACCTCAAGACGAATTTTATTTAAAGCATAAATGTTACTACATGCACTTTGTATTCCATCTTCGTACTCCTTTTTAAGATCATATATTTCAATATCAAGATCTAAAATATCTTTTGTTTTATTAGTGGCTGTTATTGCCCAATCTAAATAATAATTTTCATAACTCTCGTTTCTTATTTTAGCTACTTCAATAGCCTTGGACATGTTTAGCATAGGACTTTGATCTCCATATACTTTTTTTATATATTTAGTATAGCCGTCGTAAAAAATATCAATATCGGCTACAACATCCGCAAAGAAAACATTAACTCTGTCTCTAGCCTCGTTTGCACCTTTTTGATTATTCCAATCTAATGGGTTTGAATCGGCTGGCCATTCTCTACCTGTAAAAACGTCGATAAAACAGGCCACTAGTGTTCCACATCCCCATTCAGAGTTATCTGTATCTGCCCAGCCGGATTTGCCAAAGCCAACAACCTCTTTAAATAGGCTACCATATACTGCATTTGATTGAGGTTCGCTTCCGTCATTTCTCTTAAAAACATTTTCGTAATTTTTATAAGCAGAACTATATTCTTCAGGAGAAGTAATTTCTGTATAATCAACCTTTTCCCCATTATCTTTCATTGTATAAGTTGGTTTTATATTTGAAATAAATTCTACTAAAAACTGATATGGTTCAGCAGAGTTATTTTTCCAATTTGGGTTGGGTCCAGGAATACAATAATCAAGCTCCCCATACGCAGGAAGTAATTTATTTAATATTTCTAGTGTTTTTTGGGCAACATTAATATAGTCTTGTTGTTCTTGTATGACCCCTTTTTTGTCTATAATGTGTAAATTTCCAGTATCCCATTCTTTTTTACTATATTGACGCCAGTCAATGCCATCAAAGTAAGCAATATCGCCCTCAACCCATCCCGACCAACCTCTTTCAAAAAATAAATAGTTGTTTCCAAAGATTTTAGTTTTGCCTGCTTTCGAAACTACATAATATGAATTTTTATTAGTTAGTTCTTTTTATTTCCTATGCCAACAAAAAGTCCTTTTTTTGAACCATCTATTTCCTCTGTTTCATTTTTATAAGCATCCCATGTTCCAAGCTTGGTTGGTTTTTCGTAAATATAACTATTACCTAAATCTTTAGTAATATCAAATGGTCTACTGTTTTGATCCTCATATATATCAAAACTAATATTGTCCAAAAGATTATTTTCTGTATCTTTATATTTCTGATTCGATCCAAAACCCCCAAATTCTTTAAAATTATAATCAGAAGATGGTTCTAGACTAGCAAGACCTTCAGTTTGAAACTTAGAAAACATTTTATTAAACAAACTATAAAGTAAATCATTAATTGATTTTACCATTTCTGTTTGTCTTGCGGGGGATGTAATATATTCACTTATTGTGTCTTTAATTAAGCTTCCTGGCGTTACCACCTCCCACTCAAGACACTCTTCCTCTTCTGTATCCGTTATTTTTATATTTAAACTATTAGCAGTAGAGAGTGCTTTGTCATATGCAGTTTTTGCCATAGAAAGACCGTTGTTTGTTTTTTCTACTATGGAATTATTTTCCTCTGAATGATTTCTGGAATAATTGATAACAGCTTCATCGTATTTTTTTTGGGCTACAGAAAGATTACTTTGTGCCTGTGATAAGGCATTTAAGGCTGTTTGTTTTTCATCCCCTTTTGTTGTTGCATGTTTAACACATTTTTTGGGTGAAAGAATTCCATCACTATAAGCTAATTCTTCTTTTTGTTCTTGTACTTTTTTTTCTTCTTCTTCTGTTTCTTTGTCGGAAGCCATAATATTAAAACCAATTGGATTATTTTGGTCAAACTGAGTAAAGCCTAGCCAAGCATCCCACCCTCCTGAGGCGAAATCATTAGAATAATTATTAAGAACATCAGATGAATTACCCTGGATATAATTACCTAAGGTAAATTTCAAAGAATCACGAAAATTTTTTTCTGCCAGATAGGAGGAAGATAAAGACCTTGCGTAGTCTCGTCCATATGGATAATCGTACGGATCAGCATTTTTGAAAAAATTAATTTCTTCGGTTAATATTCTGTCTGTTATACTGGTCATAAGTCTGTTTGTATTTGTCACGTAAAGAGGATCTCCTCCAAAACCAGTATTTATCCAATTCATCGTATTTTTTGTCATCTCAACTAATTGTTTTTTTGCAAGACTAACTGCGATTGCGTTTAAACAGTTTTCAACAGTATTTTGACTATCTATTGATTCGGTTTGTTTTATTGTAGCTTTTTCAGCTGTTCTATCTTTCGATTTTTCGTTACAAACTTTTAGGTCAGTAATTGCCTGAGATAATCCTGCTCCGGCAATCGGAACGGCTGAAGTTCCTGACCCGAGAGAAGCTGTTGCTGTTTCACAAACGAAATCCATCACATCATTATATGTATTCACTATTGTTCCAACTGGGTTTTTAATCAATTTTGTAATTGACCCCGCCACTCTTTCGGCTGCTCCTGTACAGCCGATAAGATCAACATATAACTGAGGGTCAGTAAGAGTATTTTTTATATTTTTTACTGTTACTTTATATGGACTAGGCCCGTTTGGCTTTTCCCAATTTAGTTTATTTGAAACAGTAGAAGCATAGGTTGGTTTAGCCAGTATTAACGGGGAGAAAAATAAACTTGAAATAATTATGGCAAGTAATATTTTTTTATTATATTTATTATTCATAAACAATGACTAGGTAAATTTTAACAAATTTTATTGTGAATAGCTAGAAAGTTTTTCTAAAGTAAAGACAATTTCCTCAATATATTTATTGTAATTAATGAAGCCCTTGATACCAACCATCGTATCGTTTGATATTTTTGTTAATTGTTCAATAGAGAGAGCAACCTTTTCATAATTATTTGCTAAATCAACATGGTCTGTTTTCATATCTTCTGGAATAGGCATTTTCATTAATTCTTCTCCAAATAAGCGATAGGCAGAAGCTACAGAATTTAAGGCAACAAAGGCGCTTGAATCATTATTTGCTAATCCTTGCCCTATTAGACTTAATTCATCTCCCATTCCAGAGTCTATATATTTATCGTTTAAAAGTGAAAAAATACCAAAATAAATTAAATGATTTTTTTCACTTGCTTCAATAATTGTTAATGAATCATTGTTGTATTTATTTTCAAAGGGTAAAATTTCAATATTTTCACCAATCATTTCAGAAATTGATTCTATGTTTGCCTCATTTAGGTCACCAGATGATTCAAGTGCCAAAATAAGAGCAAAAATATCTCTTGACATTAGTTCTGTCTCATTTATCTCCTCTGTGTTTTTAATAGGAAAAATATTTTCATTTTCTAATAGTGCCCTTTTTGACATTATAAATTCTTTGTTTAAGTCACCGTTTTTATAAGGGTCAAGACCCCAAATAGATTCTTCCCAGTCAGCAATTCCATTAAAATTTGAATCTTTTTTCACAATATCTTTAACAACAACCCGTGTTGATGTTAATGTTTTATTCTGGTTTTTGTTTTTTAAAAATTTAATTAGTTGGCTGATGCTAAGAATTATGGCCAGAACGGCAATGATTATTAAGAGACGGTGGACGAATTTTTTACTTGGCAGAAAGTTTTTATTCATTACAAAAATAATTTAACTAATGCCCTTATTATATAATTATTTGAATCAAAAGACTAATCTTTTTGTGTATAATTCTGAAAGTTTTAACCATAAATCAAAAGACAAATCTTCTGCACGAATATTTTTATTAATATTTAATTCATCAAAAATATTTTCGATGATATTTGTATCTGTCGGCGTGTTTTTCTTTGAATTTAATTCATTTTTTTTATTTATTTGTTCTAAATTTTTTATTAATTTTTTTCTTTTAAAAGCAAACCCTGTTCTTATTAATTCAAAGAAGTTTTTTTCATGAATATTATTTAAAAAGTTATTTCGCGAGATATGAGAAATATATATTATAGCCGAATCAACCTTAGGTGCAGGAGAAAATAATTTTTTGGATACTTTCATAATATATTTTGATGTACCGTAAGCTTTTACACTAAGGGACAAAATACTTTCTTTTGATTTATGGTCTTGTGTTGATCTTTTACCAACGATTCGCTCAGCCACTTCTTTTTGAACAAGAAGTATCATTTCAGTGGGTTGATTTTTTTCAGTCAAAAACTTTTTTAAAATAGCCCCAGTAATATTATATGGAATATTGGAGACAATTTTGTAATTTTTTAATAATGGGTAATTAGTAATTTGTAATTCTAAAATATCACCCTCAACTAAAATTAATTTTTTATTTTCAATTTCTGATTCAAATTTTGTTTTAAGTAGGCCGATTAATTCCCTGTCTTTCTCGACGGCGACAACTCCTGCCCCTTTATCTAAAAGTTTTTTTGTTAAAGCGCCTTTGCCTGGACCAATTTCTAAAACATAATCGTCTTTTTCTAAATTGCTCACTGCGCAAATTTTATTTAAAACCATTTCTGACTTCAAAAAATTTTGCCCTAAAGATTTTTTCGCCACAAAAAATTGGCTACGAGCTGTATTATTTTTAGTATTTTTTAAATTATAATTTTTTTTATTATTCATTTTATATATAAATTATTTTTTCGCCACCCCTTGGATGACCTTGTTTAAAAGAGGTTAATTTAGGGGGAATATCATAAATAAATTCACTCGGAGTATTTAATTGTTTCATTCCATAAATTGTTCGTATATTTGCATAGCTTAGGAAAAGCTTTTGGCGGGCTCTGGTTAGGGCTACATAAAAAAGGCGTCGCTCTTCTTCTTTGTTACTATCACGACGGGTATTGGAATTCATTTCAACATGAGGAAAAAGATCTTGCTCGAGACCAGTGATGAAAACATGTTTAAATTCAAGGCCTTTTGAGGCATGGACAGTCATTAACCTAACTCCGCGATTGTTATGCATCAGTGTGTCTTGATCGGTTGATAAAGATGCATCCTCCAATAATTTTTCTATACCCTCACGCTCGGAATAATTATCATACTTGATTGCTAGGGTGACTAACTCTTTCATATTTTCTAATCGTTCAAGATCGTCTTGAGAGCCGTGAGATAATTCTTCTTCGATCCCACTATGTTTAATGACATATTTAATTAATTCACTAGGAATTATTTCTCGAGCTTTTTCTTTTATGTCATCAAGTAAACTATAAAATTCATTTAACTTAACTTGCATTTTTTCCGGTAATGTATCAAACATTCCTGAAAAAATTTTAACGATCGTAACCTTTCCAACTCCCCGGGCTGGAATATTGATAATTCGTTTTATGTCGGAAAGACTATCTCGATTTAGACTGGCTCTAATATATGAAAGAACATCTTTGATCTCTTTTCTATCAAAAAATTTAACTCCCAAAACTTGATAAGGAATTTGTTTTTTTAGCATAGCTTCTTCTAAAACACGTGATTGAAAATTGGCTCGATATAAAATTGCAAAATCTTCTTCCTTATTATTTTTTAAAAGCTCATCTATGGTTTCTGCTACATACAACGCCTCATCTGTTTCATCATATGCTTCATAAATTTCTA
>CAYSFA010000179.1:0-5860 GCA_964430025.1 uncultured Anaerolineaceae bacterium
AATAATATCGGATTCCCTCCACCTGATGGCGTAAAGAAGCTCATTCCCAATAATCTTTCAAACATGACCAATTGAAAAGAAAGACCGATCAATTGTGTGGCTGTTAATGAAATGATGGATGTAGCGAGGACTGACCAGGCGAAAATGGGCATATTGAATAACTTCATACCCTTATTCCGCATGGTCAAGATGGTTGCGATTAAATTTAATGCTCCCAGGATTGATGACCAACCCACAATGAAGACTCCCAGAAAGAACATTTGAATGCCCATTGGCCCTCGAACACTCAAAGGTGGATAAGCGGTCCAGCCTGTTTCGAAACCACCGAACAACATTGAACTCAACAAAATGAGGGTAGCTGGAACGGCAATCCAGAATGAGAAGGAATTAAGTCGAGGGAATGCCATATCTTCAGCGCCAATCAATAATGGCACAACATAATTGCTCATTGCTGCGATACCCATCAATATGGATGCTATTAACACCATACCATGCAAACCAACCAGAGTATTAAATTGAACAAAATTCAAAATTTGTAATCCGGATGCAGCCAATTCAACACGGAAGATCAACGCTAAGGATCCTCCAACCACCAAAAGCACCATGGAAAGAATTCCATATTGAATGCCAATTACTTTATGGTCTAAATTGAATTCAAAATATCGTCTAATCCCCTCATGTCCTTTCACCTGATTAGCTTCTAGGACTTCTTCTCCCATTGCCATCTTCCACCAGGCTGAGAAACCGCCAATGCCAATCATGAAGGCGATTGCACCAAATAAACCTCCCAGCACAATTGCAGGTTCAGTTTTCCAGGGTAATCCCATCAACGCTCGAATACCACCAAGGATCCCAGCGCCAATAAATGACCCAATTATTTGGAAAATAAAACCTTTCAACATACCGACCGAAAATAACTTTTTCATATTATCCTCTGTTACTCCAATGATTTTATGAATTCAATCATGTTATTAATTTCCTCTTCTGAAAAGATCTCGCCATAATTGGAAGCCATTACGTTAGCTGGAAATCCCAAAACGATATGGCTGTTGGGGTTTACGATCGCTTCATGTAGGTAGACTTCATCAGCAATAATTTTCTCGCCGCTTACCAGGGATTTTTCACTATTGAACAAACCCTTCCAAGTTGGGCCTACCCCATCATTACCATCAACACTATGACATGCAAAACACCCATTGTTTTTTACCAGTTTTTCGCCTTTGCTCACCGGATCCTGCGGAACATCACCCAATTGCTCATCTACCCAATCCTGAAATTCAAGGTCATTAACCACTTTAACAGGACTGTTCATATAAGCATGGGCTCCTCCACAAAGCTCTGCGCATAAAACCATAAAATCACCTGTTTCTATTGGAGTAAATCTCAATTCCTTTACCAAATTCTCCCCAGGCAAAACATCCTGTTTTACTCTAAATTCAGGCACCCAAAAGGAATGGATAACATCCATAGAAGTCAAAGAGAGCTTTACCTGACGGTCGACTGGAAGATATAAAGTGTCCGAAGTAATTTCAAAATCAGGATAATAAAAAGACCAATACCATTGCCCACCTGTTACAACCACTGGCAATGCTTGTGGTTCAATTTTCCGAGTTTCAGCAAGCGAAATTGCTCCAATATAAGAAATGAATATTACGGCAGATAATGGAATGAGTGTCCATACAATCTCCAACTTTGAGGAACCAGTGATATGTCTTCCTTCTTCTTCGTCGTTATTATTTTTTCTTCGGAACACTACCAGGCTGTAACCGATGAAAACAACAATTAACGAAAAGAGGAATGCAATTATTCCAATATGAACATCGAATAATTGATCAATTATGATCGCTTGAGTACTTCCCTGGATGGGCAACAATCCCACGGATTTCAAGAAGAAATACACTATAAAAGATAAAATAACCACCAAAATTGTTACGATCGAAAAATGTTTCATAGATGATCCTCCATTATTTCCCATTCATATTTTCCAGTAATTGATCCTCATTCCAAGGCACTTTGAGCCACTCTAATGCTTGATCAGTTGAAAATATTTGTCTTTTAAATAAAACTATGTTTCCACCTTCTTGTAAGGAAACAAGCAGTAATTGGGTATCACGTTTTTCATCAAAAAAAGAATCCAGGAACTGTTTCTTATTCATATTTTGATCATCAAAATCAATGATCAAAATATTTGGCTTAATCCTTGAATATTTTTTCTTCAAAGCTTGAAATTCAGATACTTGATGGATGGATAAAGAATTAAAATCGCTTCTATTGGATAGAATTTTTTCAATTCCATTTCGAAAAATTGAATTAGCTGATGCAATTATTACTTTCGTTTGATTATCACCCATTAAGTTCTCCGAAAATTTCTAATTTCGGATTAATAATACTATTTTTATATTATTTGTCTTATTAGTAATAAAACCTTAATGGGTGATTATTTTCAAACTAAAGGGTTATGTTTTTATCACCCTATCGAAAAATTCCCCACAATTTTGCTTTTATAATCGCTTCTTTTCGGCTTGTTACAGAAAGTTTGTTGTAAATATGTTTTAAATGAGTCTTTATTGTGTTTTCTGAAAGATATAACGTTTGACTAACCTGTTTATTGGAATAATCTGAATATACCAACTTCAATACTTCTAACTCACGATCAGAAAGTAAGAAATTAATCGGAAATTCAACTTTTTCTCGAACTAAATTTACCAGATTGTTTGTTAATTTCTCGGATAGTACAAATATCCCTTTACAAGCATTTTTTAAAAAAGTTATTAAATCTTCAATCTCTTCATCCTTCAATAAGTATCCGTCCACTCCAGATGAAATAACATCCAGACTATCATTTATTGAATTTGCGAAGGTTAATGCTACAATTTTTGGGGTCGTTAGATCATCTGAATCAAAATTTTTAATTTCTTTGAAAGAAACTTTTTGAAAATCAGTATCAATGAGTATGATATCCACTTTTTCAGATTGTAATAATGGAATGCATTCTTTAATATCTGAGAAATCCCCAATAATTTCAAAATCCGGATAATCAACTAGAATAGCTTTCAATCCTTTTCTAAAAAGCACATGATTATCCACAAGAAGGAGTTTAATCAATGATTTCTTCATTCCCTTTGATTTTACTAAAATTCCACATAAAAAAACAATGAGATACGTCCATCGTATCTCATTGTTTTTCTAAAAGGTCAATTTTTCTATTTGAAAGTGTTGATGTAAGATACTACCTGCCAGATTTCATCTTCTGAAAGAACATTCTTGAATGGTGGCATGGATGAATTGAATGGATCCATTGCACCACCTTCGGCTATCCGATAATAAAGATAATCATCGCCATTGGCTGAAACGCTATCAACCAAATTCGCTGCTGGTGGGGTCAGAGCTTGTCCTGCTGGACCATCTCCTTTGCCACTATCACCATGGCAGGATGCACATTGAACACCATATAATGTTTGTCCAGCTGCTGCAGCATCACTACCGAGTGGATTTGTTTTACCGGCATAATCTGCAGGGACGTTTGCGGTTTCAGAGGTCGAACCCCCACCACAAGCACTTAAAACCAAAGCACTTAGTATCATTACTGCCAAAACCATTGAAAAAGATTTCTTCATTCTTTACTCCTTTTGGGTGAATATCATATTGGTATTATAAATCGAATAACTAAGAAATCAACCCATATTCTTTATACACACTAAATCTTGTCAAATATTATGGTAATAAACAACTTTTCTAATGATCTTTGTCACTTATCTTGACTATTAAACTCAATTATCCTTAATCTGAAATAAATTATTAGAGGTGAGAAATGTTTCGCATTAGCCGTAAATTAGACTATGGTATTCAATTAATGGTAGCTTTGGCAAAAGAAGGGGAAAACAAGCCTATTCCCACAGCTAAACTTTCTGAAATGTTAGAAATTCCACTTCCATTTTTACATCAAATTGGGCACTCATTGATGCAAGCAGGATTAATTAAAGCTTCACCCGGACCAAGAGGTGGTATTCGCTTGAATCAATCCCCGGATGAAATTACCATCTTGCACATCACTGAATCATTAGAGGGGAAAATTTGCATCAATGATTGTTTGTCTGAAAATGAAGTGTGTGAAAAAGTTGAAGAGTGTACATCACAGAAAATGTGGGCAACCATGCAAGATCAACTAATTAATTTTTTGGGTGGAATTAATTTAGATACATTGTCTAAACAAGAATTAGCACACGAATTATTAAAGAATAAATAATTAATATCAGGATAATGACAAAGGCTTACGAACCATGATCCGTAAGCCTTGATTCTATTTTAAAACTGACAGGATTTGCTGACTATGTCCTTTTGGTTTAACATTTTCAAAAATCTCTAAAATATTTCCTTCTTTATCGATGAGAAAAGAGGTTCTCAATACCCCATAATATTCTCTACCATACATGGATTTCTTTCCCCATACCTCATACGCTTCACAAACCTTTTGGTCCTCGTCTGATAATAAAATAAAAGGCAATCCGTATTTCTCTTTAAATTTCTTGTGAGATTTAGGTGAATCTGGACTAACCCCTAAAATTTTTACTCCGGCTTTTTCATATTCAGCATAATCATCTCGGAACTCACATGCTTCGGTCGTACAACCGGGAGTATCGTCTTTGGGATAGAAATACAACAAAACATATTCGCCTTGGTAATCAACTAACGTATGAATGTCACCATTCTCATCGGGTAATTCAAATTCAGGTGCTTTATTATTCTTTTCCAACATTTTTCACCTCCGTGAATTATTTTATCAAGCCTTTACCCATACATGATACATCATATCCAGCTAAAGCTTTTATGCTTGCTCGAAAATTCTCATCATTCATGGCGTTCATCACAGGAATAAATAATTCTGATTGGAAAATTTCCTCGGGAACGATTAAATCATATCTTTCATGGAATAATGGAACAAAATCAAGATCCAAAGCTCGTGCAGCAGCTGTAATACCCAAACCAGTATCAGCTCTGTTAGATTTGACAGCGGCTGCAACATTTAAGTGGGTGTATTCTTCGTTCTCATACCCGTGTATATTTTCTGGATTTATCTCTAACTTATTCAGATGATAGTCTAATAAAATCCTGGTTCCAGCACCTCTTTGACGGTTAATATACCTTATATCTCTTTTGGTTAGGTCTTCTAAATTGGTAATAATCTTAGGATTCCCTTTTTGAATAATTAATCCTTGTTCTCTATACACCCAGGGTATGATCACAGATTTAAAATTCTTGACATATTTCTCAACATAACTTTCATTGAAAGATTCACTTTCAGGATCAAATAGATGTGAGCCCGAAAAATGACATTCTCCACGGTTCAGGGATATTAAACCACCCAAACTACCCACATTGGCAGAAACCAGCCTATTTCCCATTAAGGCAACATATTCCGATAATAAATCTAATGTTAAATCATGAGATCCAATCACGAGCAGAGTTTGGTCTAATATTTTTTTGTCTTTATTTAAATGAATTGAAATTCTAGTTCCAGCTTCCATGCCCTGTATACCTCTTGGTACAATAGCATAACCATCCGACCGTACTAATGAGGTGATAACTCCAGCTCCTCGTGATAACGGAGCGGCTACTAAACGCTTGCCAACTTTTGCAGCAACCACCCGAACATAATCATCGTCACCTGCAGGTGATGTGATCTTTTTTGTCAATTCAGCCTCGATCTTTTCACCTTCTTCTACTGAAATACCTGCCCATTCTTTTACCAATGGTTTTACAAAAATTTCACCAGTTAGAGCTGCTGATACAGGATAACCTGGAACACCAATCACTGGGACTGCTCTTTTGGTTTTGCTGAAAACCATCCCTAAAATCACAG
>CAYSFA010000180.1:0-5828 GCA_964430025.1 uncultured Anaerolineaceae bacterium
CGTTATCTTGGTGGTGTCCATGCACATGTACTTCCCGTTCCTATGATGAATATATTAAATGGTGGTGCCCACACTGGTTGGCAATCGACCGATGCTCAAGAATTCATGGTAATGCCTTTTGGTGCTCCTAATTTTGCTGAAGGTCTCCGCTGGGGCGCAGAAATTTATCATGCATTAAAAAGCGTTTTGAAATCACGGGGCTACGCAACTCTGGTCGGGGATGAAGGTGGCTATGCTCCTGCCCTCAAAGCAAACGTTGAAGCAGTAGAAGTGATTTTGGAAGCTATTGAAAAAGCTGGTTATAAAGCAGGTGAACAGGTAGCCATCGCTCTCGACCCAGCAGCATCAGAATTTTATGAAGCTGACACAAAAACTTACAACCTGAGAAAAGAAGGCAAGAAACTTTCACCAGAACAAATGGTTGCATTCTGGAAGAATTGGGTAGACCAATATCCTATCGTCTCCATCGAAGATGGTTTAGCAGAAGACGACTGGGAAGGTTGGAAAATGTTGGTCAGTCAAATTGGTGACAAGGTTCAATTGGTCGGTGATGATCTACTTGTAACAAATCCAGAACGAATTCGCCGAGCTATTCGTGAGAAAGCAGCAAATAGTGTTTTGATTAAACTCAACCAAATTGGATCATTAACCGAAACATTGGAAGCAATTGAAACCGCTCACCGTGCAGGTTGGACAGCAGTCACATCCCACCGTTCTGGTGAAACCGAGGATTCAACCATTGCAGATCTGGCTGTGGCGCTGAATACCGGCCAAATCAAAACCGGTGCTCCTGCTCGTTCTGACCGGGTAGCAAAATACAATCAATTACTTCGCATTGAAGCGGAATTAGGTGATACTGCAATTTACGCTGGTTGGGATGCCTTAAATATCAAAAGATAGAGAATATTTTCAAATAAAAGTTCTGGCTGGCTTAAATTAAGTCAGCCAGAACTTTTTAATAATCAGATTTATTGGATGGATAAAATAAATTCTTCAACCAGAGTCATGAACTCTTGAGGGCATTCTTCTTGCGGTACATGTCCACAATTTGGAATGGTTTCGATCCTTGCGCCAGGAATTTCCTCAGATAGTTGAATGCTTTGTTCTAAAGGAATAATTTTATCGTCTTCCCCAGAAATGATAAGAACCGGTATAGAAACATCCACCAACTTGTTTACCAGGTCTTTATCTCCATTGTCCTTCGTATATTCCCAAAGAGCCATATCCCAATTTTCAA
Organism: uncultured Anaerolineaceae bacterium; assembly: GCA_964430025.1. Classification (GTDB taxonomy): domain Bacteria; phylum Chloroflexota; class Anaerolineae; order Anaerolineales; family Anaerolineaceae; genus UBA6170. Next base: position 1,238 of record CAYSFA010000180.1, read on the forward strand.
TGGAAAGAGGTTTTTTGTAATTTTCTAAATCTTGTGAAGTGATTTTCTCAGGATCAGACCATGCCATCTTGAGAATGTCTACCCCGCGCTCACGGATGGATCGAACAAAAATTGGTCCCAATCGATCAAATTGAGGTAAGTTAAGAAACGGTTTGATCCACTTTGGAGCTCCCCCACTGCCATAAACCGCTGGACTTACTAAAATCAATGCATCAATTTGATCAGGGTAATTCAAGGCAGTTTGTAAGACAACTGCCCCACCTGTAGAATTTCCTACGAGGATTGTTTTGTCAATTTGCTTGTTACCAATAAGCTTCACTACAACATCAGGTTGATTCTGAAATAAATATGGATTTCCAGAATCGTCATCCGCTGGAAAGATTCGTTCTGTCAACCCAAAGGCAGCACGATCATAGGCGATCACTGATCCAAATTCAGCCAAAGGATCCATCACCTTTTGCCAGCTGTAGGTGCTTGATCCAAAACCATGTAATAAGATAAAAAGATTTTCATTAGGATTTACCCTTTGTTGTACATGGATATCCATTCCATTGATTTCTACAAATTCACTATCCGGATATACCAATTCACTTACTGGTTGAATGCCGGTTAAAGGCGGTAATGGAATGACTAAAGGGCCTATGATCAGCATGATTACAATAAGGAAAACAAACAGGGTTAGCGGATTAATTTTTTTCATATGTCCTGATTTTTTATTTCACAATTTTTGGAAGCGATTCAACTTTCTTGGTTGAGAAGTAGCTCATTTGTTTTTTGCCAAATTTCATTAAACATGGCTTGGGTCAATTTTCCTGTTTGCGTATTTTGACGACTGGGATGGTAAGAAGCTATCAATCTGGTTTTTTTTTCAGGAAGTATTCCAATACTTCCATGAAAAAATGGGATCTGCAATTTAACCCCTACCCTCCTTGAATAAATAATCTGAATTTGGTGGTGTGCCAAGGAACCCAGCGCTACAATAACTTTGAGATTTTTCATGAGAGATATTTCTTTCTCAAGAAATGAACGACAATTTCTAATTTCATCTGGTTTGGGTTTATTTTGTGGTGGAACACATCGACATAATGCAGTTATAAACATGTTCAGGAGTTCCAGCCCATCTTGAAGGTGGTTCGAATTTGGTTGAGACGCAAATCCTGCACGATGCAGCGCTGGATAAAGAAAATCCCCGGAGGAATCACCTGTGAACATTCGTCCAGTCCGATTAGAGCCATGGGCTCCTGGGGCTAACCCTACTACCAAAACCTCTCCATTCAGGTCACCAAAACCTGGTACCGGTTTTCCCCAATAAGTCCAGTCCAAATAAGCCCTTTTCTTGGTTTTTGCTACTTCCTCACGCCATTCAACCAGCCGATCGCACAATCTACACGCAATAATTTCATCATTGAGGTTCACTACTTGCCCTCCAATTAGAATAAAAACATCGCATCACCGAAAGAATAAAAGCGGTAATCCATTTGAATTGCTTGTTCATACAAATCCAAAATCTTCTCCCTTCCGGTAAAAGCGCTTACCAGCATTAGTAAACTGGATTTGGGTAGATGGAAATTGGTAATCATGGCATTAACAACCTTGAATTGATATCCCGGCAGGATGAATAGATTGGTCGATCCGGTAAATGCCCCTACACTATCTCCTGGATTTGTATATCTGGCAGCAGTTTCTAAAGTCCTCACGGAGGTCGTCCCGACAGCGATAATTCTGTGACCATTCTTCACAGCAGCATTAATTTGATTAGCTGAGTCAATTGAAAGGTCGCACCATTCAGTATGAATCTTGTGATTTTCTGGATTTTCCTCTGTCACAGGCGCAAATGTATCCAAACCAACATGGAGAGTTACATGACAGAATTGAACACCTTTTGAGGAAAGTTTTCCCATCAAATCATTTGTAAAATGAAGACCTGCAGTAGGTGCAGCTGCGGATCCAGTATCTTTCGCAAAAACTGTCTGGTAACGGTTTTGATCTGCCAATCTGGTATGGATATAAGGTGGAAGGGGCATTTCTCCGATTTTATTCAGGTATGGTTCAATTGGTTCTGAAAATTGGATCAATCTTTCTGATCCATTCAAATTTTTTAAGACAGAAATTTTTACGCCAGAGTCGGTGATTAATTTTTTTCCAGCATTTACTCGTTTTCCACCAACCAGACATTCCCATTTATTCTCTTCCCCCTTCTTAAGCAAGAGTATTTCAACTTTTCCACCACTTTCTTTTTTAGCGAACAATCTGGCTGGGATGACTTTGGTCTGATTGATAACGAGCAAATCACCTGGCTTTAAGAAGTTCTCAATTTCGAAAAAGTGACTGTGAACAGTCTCATTGCTGCTTCGATCAAACACCAGTAATCGTGAATGATCTCGTGGTTCCTTAGGAGTTTGGGCAATTCTATCTTCGGGAAGATAGTAATTAAAATCTTCTGTCTTTAGCTCCATTGTCTAAATTAACCGTGGTTGTTTATTATCTTCAGGGTAAATCAACCCCAAATGATCATATGCCATTTTTGTCGCAACACGCCCCTGGTTTGTCCGATCAAGGAAACCCAATTGCAATAAATAGGGTTCCACAACATCCATAATCGTGTCTGGCTCTTCGCTGATGGAAGCTGCAATGGTACTTAATCCCACTGGTCCACCATTGTATTTTTCAATAATAGTCGAAATTACACGTCGATCAATATCATCCAATCCTAATTTATCGACATTTAATAAATCGAGGGCTTCTAAGGCGGATTGGTGGGAGATCACTCCGTTCGACCTTACCTGGGTATAGTCCCTGACACGTCGTAATAACCGCAACGCTACTCGGGGAGTTCCTCGTGCACGTTTGGCAATTTCACGAATGCCATCCTGATCATAAGGTACTGAAAGCAAAAGAGCAGCGCGTTCTACGATTTTTTCCATTGCCGCAAGATCATAATAATCCAGTCGATACACAGCGCCAAACCTTGCTCGCAAGGGAGCAGTTACCAAAGCCAACCTAGTAGTCGCGCCAATAACTGTAAAGCGAGGTAATTTCAATCGAATGGAACGAGCACTTGGCCCTTTTCCGATCACGATATCCAAAGCAAAGTCTTCCATCCCGGGATACAATATTTCCTCAATGGCACGACCGAGACGATGAATTTCGTCGATAAATAAAATATCCCCTGCTCTAAGGTTGGTTAATATCGCAGCCAGGTCACCGGCTTTTTCAATCGCTGGGCCTGAGGTAATTCGGATATTTACACCCATCTCATTTGCCAGAACATGTGACAAAGTCGTTTTTCCTAATCCTGGAGGACCATAAAAAAGGACATGGTCCAGGGATTCATTACGCCGTTTAGCAGCCTCGATTAGAATGGACAAGTTCTCGCGAACTTGGTCTTGCCCTATGACCTCATTTAATGAGGTTGGGCGTAATGCCTGATCAATTCGATCATCAGGTTTTTCCTCGGGACTGATCATTCTTTCATCGTTCATGTGTTCGATTATACCTTCAAAATATATTTTCTTAGCATAAAGGGAAGGTGAAATATTCTAATAAAAAACTCTTAAGTGATCCCTCAATTCTTGGATAGAATCTCAGGATTTTATATAAAAATATGTATACACTCATTGTGAAAACATTAATAAACTTTCAGCTTGAAATATTAGTATGAGATAATAATTATTTTTCACACCTGCCCATGCTATAATGACCACGATCACAAAAAAGGAGTATACCTTATGTCAAATTTGATTATTTCCAAACATCCTTTATTAAGCCATAAGCTTTCCAAATTACGAGATGTAAATACCGAACCTAAAAAATTTCGTGAATTAGTACGAGAAATGGCTGGCTTATTAGCATACGAAGCGACTGCTGATTTGAAAGTTGAACCTATTGAGGTTCAAACTCCGCTTGAAAGGACTGCTGGGTTTTCATTAGTAGAGAAAATTGGACTGGTTCCGATCTTACGTGCAGGCCTTGGTATGGTCGAAGGAATTTGGGAATTAATGCCATCCGCTGAAGTATGGCATATTGGCATTTATCGTGATGAAAAAACTCTCAAACCTGTAGAATACTACAATAAATTACCCACTGAACCAACCGTCAGCGTCTGCCTTATTCTTGATCCCATGTTAGCTACCGGTGGATCTGCTGTGGCAACTGTTGATGTTTTAAAAAGATGGGGTGTGAAAAGAATTAAATTTGTAGGTCTGATTGGTTCTCCAGAAGGAGTAGCTCTCCTTCAAAAACATCATCCAGATGTCCCCATCCATTTAGCTACTTTGGATGACCACCTCAATAACGTCGGGTATATTGTTCCTGGATTAGGTGATGCTGGCGATCGACAATTTGGGACTGGTTAATTTTTCCAATCATTTCGAGACCCTGTAGCCAGTCAATGTTTGAATGACCAGTCGGAATATCCACACTGGTATAAAAAATAATACGTGAATAACAAGTGAGCCTGTTAATATGAATCCCAAGGAAACCAACCAATTGTTAATAGTTGGATAAACTTGAGACATCATCCATGTGCCAAATCCTGAAATAAAGACAATAACTAATACTAGCCCTAAGACAAATAAGATCAGTTTCCATG
>CAYSFA010000181.1:0-5827 GCA_964430025.1 uncultured Anaerolineaceae bacterium
ACCAGTGGGGGAACGGAAGCTAATAATTACGCTATCCGGGGGTACTGTTGGCAAAATCAGGATAAAGGAAAGCACATCATCACGTCTGCGATTGAGCACCCAGCAGTCCTGGAAGTGTGTCGGTACCTTGAGCGACAGGGATTTTCACTCACCATTTTAGCGGTGGATGAAAGTGGGTTGGTGCGGGCTGAGGATCTGGAAGCGGCAATTCGGAAGGATACGATTCTGATCAGCATCATGCACGCCAATAATGAAGTTGGTACTATTCAACCAATAAAGGTATTCTCAGAAATTGCCCATAAACATGAGGTTGTTTTTCACAGTGATGCTGCTCAAACGGTTGGAAAAATTCCGGTGAATGTAAATGAATTGGAGGTCGATTTACTCTCAATTGCAGGCCATAAGCTTTACGCACCTAAAGGAATTGGAGTATTGTATCTTCGTGAAGGCATCGAGCTTCGCAATTTGATGTTTGGTGCAGGGCATGAAGGCGGCAAAAGACCTGGGACTGAAAATGTGCTCGAAATAGTAGGATTGGGTAAATCCTGCGAGATAGCTGCCCGGGATTTGGAGCAGAATCAGAAAATAATGAAAGAGAACCGAGATTTTCTTTTTCTTGAGTTGAAGAATGCTTTTGGGGAGGATAGAATTCGCCTTAATGGCCACGAGGAACTTCGCCTGCCCAACACCTTGAATATTAGCATTAAGAATGTGCAAGCACATGACTTATTGAACCGAATCAACGATCGCCTGGCGATTTCTGCCGGGTCAGCCTGCCATGCCGACCAGGTAACCGTCTCGGGTGTTTTGCAAGCGATGGGGGTTCCTCCAGAGTGGGCACAGGGGGCTTTGCGGATCAGTGTGGGGAGAGAAACCAGCCGGGAACAAATTTTTCAAGCAGTCGAGATTCTAAAGACTGAAATAAACCAGTAAAACTTTGTTACCTCTTGACAAATTTAGTAAATCACATAAAATTAATTCGATGACAATCGAATTAATTTTATGTGGAGAGATAGATGGAAAATGACGCGAAGATACAAGAATTACTGAATTTTTTCAAAGCCCTGGCTGACCCCAATCGATTGAAGATTGTTGGGTTATTAGCCCAGCAGGACTTATCAGTGGAGCAAATTGCAGAAATGCTGTCAATCTCTCCATCAACAGCGTCTCACCATTTGTCCCGGCTGAGCAAAGCAGGGTTGGTTTCTGCCCGTGCAGAAAGTTATTACAACATATATCAATTGAATGCAAGTAAATTGGAAACATTATCTAAAGATTTGTTGGCACCGGAGCGACTGCCAACAATCATCAGTGAGGTCGACATGGATGCTTATGATCAGAAAGTAGTTAAGAATTTTACAAACCCGGATGGAAGTTTAAAAGGAATTCCCGGACAATTGAAGAAAATGCGAGCGATTTTGCTCTACATCCTGCCAGCGTTTGAGGAAGGTGTACGCTATCCTGAAAAAGAAGTAAATCAAATTCTGGAAAAATATCATGAAGATTACGCCCAATTACGACGCTCGATGATTGATACTGGTTTGATGAAGCGAGAAAATGGGATTTACTGGCGGGTTTCCTCTGAATCTAGTGAGTAAGGTTTTACAGTGACCCAAAGAGCTTGAAACTATCCCGTCCACAAATTTGATTATATTCCATCCACCCTGAACTGCTCATAGAGAAAAAAAGAAGCCGGTACTCTCCGGCTTTTGGTGTTAATTGGATGATAAAACATCTTCCATCAATTTTCCCCAGATATGGTCTGGTTCCCAAATTTTCAATACATCCTGATAGGCTAAATCCGGAGCTTCCTTTAAAAACAGCACCCGATATAAATACACAAATATGGAAACCCGCATATTTAGGACGCAATGTACAAATGTTTTTTCCTTCCGTAAAGTTTGCATTATGGAAGCAAATTTCTCGAAATCAGTTTTTTGTGGAGATTCCCAAATGACCGGGATATGGTAATACATCACCCCGGATGAATTGAGGATTTCTTTTTCATTGGGAATGGCACCAGGGGAGGTGTTTAGCGCTAAGTTAATTACCGAATGGTAACCAGCCCCACCTATTATTTGCAATTGTTCTTTATTCGGCATCCCGGCTGTGGCCAGCCAGGGGTTGATGACCAGAAAATTGGTGATATTGTTTAGTGACATATTTCACTTTCCTAAATTAAGGTTGGGTTGATTGCATATTGATCGGACTCAGTGTTTCTGGAAAAATGTAATTAGTGAATTGCCATTTTCCCAACATCAGATATATGTGTTAAAAATTTAAGACTTTAGATCCATTTGTTTATGATGATTGGTTTTTACGGTTGGCACGCTCGATCAAAATCTGTTGAGAATTTTTGGCATGACGGGCTGAGTTAGGTTTTAAGCGTATATAGGTTCCATCGGGTTTCATGATACGTGCTTTAACGTTATCTTGTAAGTACAAATCGAGAATATTCTTTTTAATTTGACGCACCAGAACTTTGTCTTCCACCGGGAAAATAATCTCCACCCGCTGGTTCAAATTGCGAGGCATTAAATCCGCACTTCCCATATAAATTTCTTCTTCCCCATCATTGTGGAAATAATAAACACGACTATGTTCCAGAAACCGGCCGAGAATGCTGATCACCCGAATATTTTCACTCAATCCTTTAATGCCTGGTTTTAAGCTGCAAATTCCACGCACAATCAAATCCACTTTTACGCCAATTTGAGAAGCCTGGTAAAGTTTTTTGATAATTACCGCGTCTACTAAAGAATTCATCTTGAAGATGAGATGACCATTCTTCTCCTTCTTGTGGAAGGCGATCTCCCGATCAATCATCTCTTCAAATTTTTGACGTAAATTGATCGGTGCGATTAATAATTTTCTATATTCCTTTTTTGCAGAATACCCGGTCAGGTAATTGAATACATCGCTGGCATCGGCACCAAAATCAGGATCTACGGTGAATAAACCGAAATCTTCATATAAGTTCGCTGTTACGTGATGGTAGTTTCCAGTACCCAGGTGCATATATCGACGGATGGTTTCTCCTTCCTTCCGGACAACCAGGGCTATCTTACAATGGGTTTTGAGACCCACCAATCCATAAGTAACATGCACCCCCTCTTGTTCCAGCATCTTTGCCCAACCGATATTGCTTTCTTCGTCAAAGCGTGCTTTTAACTCCACCAGGACTGCAACTTGTTTCCCGTAATCTCTGCGTGCTTCCAGAAGAGTTTTGACGATCGGTGAATTCTTTCCTACCCGATAAAGAGTCATTTTAATGGTAAGCACATTTGGATCTCGCGCTGCAGCTCGCAAAAAATCGATCACTGGATGAAAAGAATCGTATGGGTGGTGCAGTAGGATATCGTGAGCACGAATCATACTGAAAATCGTATTCCCATCAAAAATTTCTTTTTGTCGAATACGTTCCGGGGTGGATTGAAAAAAAGGACGGTATTTTAAGTGGGGTAAATCAATTTGTACCAAATCCATGAGACTGTGCATATTCATGGGTGATTGGAGGGTATAAATATCACGTTTGTCCATATCCAGGTTTTGCGCGAGGAGTTCCTGAATATGCAAGGACATATTCTGATCAACAATTAAGCGTGTCACCTTACCAAATCGACGATTTCGAACACTTTCCTCCATCACTTCCAACAAGTCACCAGCCTCTAATTCCTGAATTTCGAAATCAGCATTGCGGGTCACATGGAAGGGGTGGGTCTCGAGGATTTTCATCCCGGGGAAAAGTTTGTGAATGTTCTCCTTGATCAGATTACTGAGCCAGATGAAGTAATGATGTCGGGGGGAAGAACCATCCCTACGATACCCTCCGGAGGATCGTTTTATAGGCACAATTTGAGGGAGGGAAGATGGTACTTTGACTCGGGCAAAATGCTCCTCTTCCATTTCATCTTCAATGGAGACAGCTAAATTCAGGCTGAGGTTTGAGATATGTGGAAAAGGATGACCTGGATCAAAAGCCAGTGGAGTCAGGGTTGGGTAAACGACTTCTTCGAAATAATTATTAACGAATTCCCTCTGACGTTCGGTGAGTTGTTCATAAGGGAGGATGTGGATTCCATTTTTTTCTAAAAGCGGGAAAAGTACATTCTGCCAATATTCACGACTATCAGTCATTAATTTATTGGCAAATTTCCTGATTTCCACCAATTGTTGGTTAGGGGTTAATCCATCTTTGGTAAGTGAATATACTCCAGCATCACGCTGCATGACCAAACCACCCACGCGAACCATAAAGAATTCATCAAGATTGGAACCCAGGATTGAGAGGAATTTAACCCGCTCTAGCAATGGATTGCGTTCATCCATTGCTTCTTCGAAGACACGCTTTTGAAATTCCAATAACCCTAATTCACGATTAATATAAAATTTTGGATTTTCCAGATCATCTATGACTACCTGGACTTCCGGGGGTTGAATGGGTTTTTCCCCGCTCACTCCTCGCCCTCTTTCTTATTTTCAGTTGAACCAGGTATTTTTCCAACACTACCCGTTAAGATCATTACAATGCCCAGCCCTAACAGAGAGATCAGAATAATCCCAATGGTTTTATTTTGGAAGAGAGCGCTGGTGTTTATGGCTGCTTTAGTATTCTGATTGTCAACTATGATTGTCGGGGAAATGGATACATCCGAAGGCTGCTGGGTGGGGCTTGGTGTAGCTGTTTTCGTTCTGGTCGGTCTACGGGTAGGGGTGAGTGTGGTTTTGGTTGGTGTTACATTGGTAGCGTTGATCGTAACGGAGGGTGTCGTGTCTGCTGGTGTGCGATTCGCTTCAACCACTAAAATTTTATCTCCAACATATATGGTCGGGTTCTCCGGGTCAAGATTATTGAGTCGAACTAATACATCAATTTGTGTATCATAAGCAATGGCAATACTCCATAGAGCCTGCCCTGGTAAAACCTCGTGAACCACAGCTCCGTTTTCGTTTGGTGTTACTGTTTGAACGGGGATGATCAACTGGGACACTGCAGGTGTACTGGTGAAAATCGATTGTGTTGGGCTGGTTGCGTTTGGAGTGAAATTCGCCGCGGTGTTACTCGTGTATGCTGCGTGTACGATATACCAGATACGATCTCCATAAGGGCAAACGCCTGCACCGATGTGTACATAATTGGGATTAGCAGAAGGGTATTGGTGTGCTTCATCACTCCACCATTGCGCGATCGTATCAATTGAGACAGGTCCAATGGCAAAATTTTCCGTGGCAAAGACTTTTGCTCCACCGCCATAACCATACTGGGTGATACGACCACTCACATCGCCGATGTGCCATCTCAATCCATTCGCAGCCATCAAACAAGCTGTATCATAGGCAGTTGCCATCAAAGTTTGGTCAACCTCAAGTGGAGCATGTCCATAGGCAACACGCCAATTATTCACCAAATTGATTAAATCCTGTGCTGTAATGGATGAGGTCTGTGCTTTTACTTGTGCAATCTGAAATGTGCTTGCCAGGAAGATCACCAATAAAAGGATGGTAATCAGTTTATTCTTTTTATTCATAATTTGTAATTATACCGAATCGTCTCAAGAGTCAAGCTTTGAATCATAAATATCAATATTGACAATGCTTATTTATTTTGATGATAATTGATTTGTAAAGATTTTGAAAGTCCTCAATCTATCATAGCTTGCTCAAAATGATAAAATTATGCATAATAATGAAGAAATAATCCAAAAAAAATTAGGTAGGCGAATATGTCATCAAAAATGCTTTATGAAGCAATTGCCTTAATACGGGCTGCAAAATTAGATGAAGCACGCCGAATGATATTTGATATTATTCGAAACGAACCGACCAA
>CAYSFA010000182.1:0-5742 GCA_964430025.1 uncultured Anaerolineaceae bacterium
GTTCTTGGAGTTGAAATTGGATCATCCTTCAGCGGCTAACCCATATCAATACCTTCTCCTTGCAAAAGAGACACCACAGGTTTTTTCCCCTATTCTAAGGGATTTGGAAGCATTAACCAGGAAAGTTAATTACGATTATAGTTTTCCGGAAGAGTTAGATTTAATTAATTCTTCCAGAAAAATTATTGATTTTGTGAAGGATTTTAACCAATAAAATGACCACCGAAAAAATTAAAATGTATGGAACTCCATTTTGTGGAGACACCATTCGAGCAAAGAAAGTATTTGAAGAATACGAAATTGAATATGAATGGATAAATATTAATAAAGATCAAGAAGCTGAAGAACTTGTAAAAGAAATTAATAAAGGATTTAGGAGTGTCCCCACGATTATTTTTCCAGATGAATCCATTCTGGTAGAACCTTCTAAACAAACTTTAGTTGATAAATTAAAATCACTAGGATTTATGTAGGATCCTCGTTACTTCGCAAGAACCAAATCAATAAAGCCCCAAGAAAAAGCCCCATACTAACGAACAAGTAAGCATAACCGTGTCTGGGGTTTTCAATTTTCATTCCTTTGTTACCTAAAAGCCTTTCGCCCAACTTACTAATAAACTCAGGATTTGGTTGAACAGGTCTTAGATGATTAACCAAATTATTTTCGAGTAAGAAATTTACTTCATGATTCATTTTTTCACCTTATTTTTGTGGGATTGATCCATTTTTTCAATTTCGCTCCTAAGTGACTCTAATGTGCGGTGGTATAAACTCTTTATTGCTCCCTCTGATTTCCGCATGATTAACCCTATTTCAGAATTGCTTAACCCTTCCACGTATTTCAAAATAATTAACTGTTGCCTTTCAGGGGGTAACTTTCTAATTGCTTTCATCATCTTTTCCGATTCCTGATTCTGTTCAAGTGCTGTTTCAGGAAAATCGAAATGAAACGTTGATGGGAGATGATCTTCTAGTGTTACCTCTTTTTTCCGGCTTCGATCTCGATACCAATTCGCTACAAGATTATGGGCAATCCGGTACAACCAGGCTGAGAACGGAATTCCACGATGATTGTATGATTCAATGTGTCTGAATGCACGATGAAATACTTTAGAGGTTAGATCTTCTGCATCATTAATATTGCCTGTACGATAATAAATGTAGTTGTAAATCCTTTTTACATAACGTTCATAAAGTAATCCAAATGCTTCACTTGCTCCATTGGTAGCCTTTTCAATTAAGTGGATTTCGTCTATGTTGTCATTCAAAATGAGAATCCTTCATGGGGGGCTTATCAAATTAAACCCCATTTTGGAAAATTAGTTACTTTTATCTTATCGAAAAACTTCTCCTACATCAACATAAAGTTGGAGGTTATTAAGATATCCAGAAGAAAATCAAAAAGAACCTATTTCCAATATCAAAACACGAACAAGAATTTTCAATCTGTTATATAAATATTATTGAATTTAATGTTTTCCACAATCAATCAAAGGGATTAGAAAAGAGGAGTAAAATGCCAAATTTTGAATCATTTACATGGAATTCAGACGATGGGGAAACCCTCTACTCACAAAAGTGGATTTCAGGAGATAACCCCAATGCCATAATTATTCTGGTCCATGGATTGGGGGAACATATTGGCCGATATCAACATGTAGCTGATTATTTTATTAAGAATAATATATCGACATACGGTTTCGACCATCGAGGGCACGGAAAATCTTCCGGGAAAAGAGGTCACATTTCATCAAACCTTGCATATTTTTCTGATATTGATACGATGATCAATTTAGCAAAAAAAGAATTCCCCGGCACCCCAATTTATATTTATGGTCACTCCTTGGGTGGAAATATGGTTTTGAATTATGCTTTACGAAGGCAGCCTGATATTCATGGTGTGATTTGCACTAGTCCTGGATTGGCAGTTGGAGAACCAGTTCCTCCAGTAAAGTTATTCCTCGCAAAAATTTTAAAAACAATATTGCCGTCCATGACAATGGCAAACGGTTTGGACGTAAACAATTTGTCACATGATCCTGTGGTGATCCAGAAATATAAGGATGATCCTTTAGTCCATCCTATGATTTCTGCCAGGTTAGCGATGGATATGTTCGCAAATGGAGAATGGGTACTAGAAAATGCGAAAGATTTCAATCTTCCCCTTCTATTGATGGCTGGTTCTGAAGATCATATTGTCAACCTCGAAGTTATCAAGCAATTTGCCAGAAAAGTTCCTGGAGATCTCATTACATTCGAGATTTTGACGGATTTTTCCATGAATTACACAATGAGTATGAAAAAGAGAATGTATTTCAAATAATTTATTCATGGATTACCCGATCTTTGGAATAAATTGTCCGTTGCGATAAAATATAAATGAATTAGATTACATACATAACTTGACCATAATGGTATGGTTTTCTACAATAATAATGTGTGAATTAGTTTAATTTATTCTGGTCCCCCAAAAGGAACCAATTACAAATTTGAACAGGAGAACAAAAAATGACTGATTTTCTATTTCGCGGCAAACTCAGCGATCTTGACGTGGATGTCTCAGAGATCATCAAAATCGAAGACGAAAGACAAAATCGCAAACTGATTCTGATTCCAAGTGAAAGTACAGCACCAAAAGCTGTTCTGGAAGCATTAGGATCGGAATTCCAAAATATTTATGCTGAAGGGTACCCAGATGACAGAATGAGATTGATGTCTGAGAGTGAAATCCTGGATTATGATGAGCAGTTAGCTTATTATCGTCGATATTCCGACCCGCGGTATTACAAAGGTGTTGAATATGCAGACATTATCGAATCTCTTGCTCAACGTCGTTGTGCAGAGCTTTTTGCCGCAAATGGAGTTTCTGCTGACAATTTGTTTGTCAATGTTCAGCCTTTATCAGGTGCACCGGCAAATAATGCAGTGTATCACCTCATCAATCCTGGTGATACGGTCCTTGGCATGAATTTATTACATGGTGGACACCTGACCCATGGTTCATCCGTCAACCGATCAGGAAAATTATTCAATGTAATTCATTACACGGTTGATCCCGAAACCGAGCAGATCAATTATGATCAGGTTGCCGCTTTAGCCTTAGAACACAAACCAAAAATAATCATTGCTGGTTATTCATCGTATCCATTTGTTCCGGATTGGAAAAAATTCCGGGAAATCGCTGACTCAGTAAACGCATACTTCCTGGCAGATGTTTCGCATATCGCGGGTTTGATCGCTGCTGGTGTTATTCCCAGTCCAATAGGATACGCCCATGTTGTCAGCTTTACAACACACAAAACACTTTGTGGCCCAAGGGGAGCCTGCATCATTACGGACAATGCAACGCTCGCGAAAAAGATAGATCGAGGCGTGTTCCCCGGTGAACAAGGTGGGCCTCATGTTCATGCAATAGCAGCTCTCGCATTAACTTTTAAGCTGGCAAAAACTCAAGAATTCAAGAGATTACAAGAACAAATCATAAAGAATTGCCAGGTGTTAACCAACCACCTTAAAGAACGAGGTCTACGCATTCCATTCAATGGCACAAATACCCATTTAGGGAATATCGATTGTAGCACCATAAAAGGCCCTGATGGCACTTCCCTTTCCGGAGATTTAGCTGCCAGAATCCTTGATATCGTTGGGTTAGTAATGAATAGAAATACCATTCCCGGAGACACCACCGCATTACGAGCATCAGGAGTTCGTTATGGGACTCCCTGGATGACCCAACGCGGATTGGACGAAATTGATATGGTTATGGTTGCGGATATTATTGCGGATGTCCTTTTTGCAATTACACCGTATTCCATGGATTCCAAAAAAGGTGAGGTACAGCGAGCAAAGATTAACTTCAGGGTATTGGAAGAAGCGAAAATAAGAGTTCGCAAACTGGTGGAAAAAGTTGGTGTGGATCCAAAAATTTCAACCCATGGTTACCCCCATTTTTACTACTTGGATGAACTTCCCAAAGGGAAGGATGGAAAAATTGGATACGACATTACCGGTAAGGCAGTTCGCCAATTTGTGAATTATGCATTCATGAGTAACGTAGAAGGCTTACTTCCAGGTCAGGACAAACCAACCTCTCTTGTAGCCAATGATGAATTAATTAACGGTGTTATGACCTGCGTCACTCCAGACCATTTTCGCTTTACTACCAAGGTCGAAAAGGGGAACCTAGCAGCTACCTGGTTACGCGATCTATCTGACGCTTACATTATTTTCGATTCCGATCTACAACGACGCTTACCTGGCCCCATCATCGTAAAGGAATCCTCCTTGATCTCAGAAGTAGAAATGTCTGATGATCCTTTTCAAACTGACAAACCATTTTTTGTTGGTCACGAGCAATCAAATTCATCCCTATCAGCCAAACCAGAGTTCGTTTGGGAAGAAAAAGAAGCTGATACCTTAAAGCGAACTTCTCTTTATGAAAACCACGTAAAACTAGGAGCAAAGATTATTCCATTTGCCGGTTGGGAAATGCCAGTCTGGTATTCCTCAGTAACTGAAGAACATCTGGCGACTAGAAAAGCCGCCGGCCTTTTTGATGTCTCTCATATGGGTGTTTATCAGGCAGAAGGTCCGGATGCGGTAACTTTTCTGGATAGTGTATGTGCAAACGACATTGCCGCTTTAGAAGTAGGTGAATCTTGTTACACGCATTTCCTCGATCCTAACGCAAATGTGATTGATGATTTATTAGTCTATCGAAGACAAGAAGAGGTTTATCTTGTTGTAGTCAATGCCTCCAATGACGATAAGGATTGGGCATGGTTGAATGCTGTAAGAGAAGGCAAAGTAAAGGTTGATTCGAAGTATCCCGGAAGTGTAGCTTTTGGCAGAGATGTCGTCCTAAGAAATTTACGGGAAAGAACAGCCGGAGCAGAGATGCGAGTGGACATTGCCTTGCAAGGTCCCAAATCCAGAGAGATCTTATTAGCATTAGGTTGTGACCCTGCTACGAGAAAACGAATCATGAATTTAAAGAGAACACAACTTTGTGAAGCGGTCGTTGGTGATTTTGATCTTGTGGTGTCCAGAACCGGTTATACGGGCGAAAAAATGGCGTTTGAGTTATTTGTACATCCCGATCATGCTCCTTTATTCTGGGATGCGCTCATGAAGGTTGGAGAACCATTGGGAATAAAACCATGCGGTTTAGGATCTCGTGATTCACTTAGAACAGAAGCTGGTTTGCCTCTCTATGGTCATGAGATGGGCGGTGAATTGAATTTAGGAGTATCAGAAGCAAACTTCGGTAGTTTTGTTAAAACGTATAAACCATGGTTTATCGGCCGTGACGCTTACCTCAAACGAGAAGAAAAACGAAAAGGAATTGTTGTTCGTTTCCGCTTCCAGGAGAAAGGTGTTCGCATGGCACATAACAATGATCCTGTTATTGATAAAAAGGGTAAGGTTATTGGCGTCGTAACTAGTTGTGCGATTGACTCCGAAGGCTTTTTAACCGGACAAGCCTTTATTGAAGAAAAAGCGAACGAAGATGGTTCAATAATTTACATTTATCAGGGTGCTCCAGATAATATTGGAAAACTTCCCAACGAGTTGAAATCCGGTGATAGGGTAAAGCTTCCTACACCAGCAATGATTATTTCTCGCTTTGCAAAACTTTAATCCCAACAGGGGTAGTAACAAGTTACTACCCCTGTTTTTGTAAAATATTTTTGATTTAGAAGGAGAGTAAAATGCAGACTTTATGGGATGACCGATACGCTC
>CAYSFA010000183.1:0-5735 GCA_964430025.1 uncultured Anaerolineaceae bacterium
TGGAGCAACATTCCAACTTTATACGATGCTGGTGTACCAACAAGAAGATGGGACACTAATTGCCGGGGAACCAACCCAGCTCACCTCAAACCCTGGAGACAAGTCATATCCGAATTGGTCCCCGGATGGTTCAAAAATAATTTTCTCAGCTGATAGCGGCACCACGGACAACAAACTGGATCTTTACACAATTAATCCAGATGGTACCGGACTGTCCAACATTATCACAATTCCAGGGAATGAAACCGAAGCAGCCTGGTCTCCTGATGGAGAATGGATCGTTTTCACCACGGACAACCGCTCAGACGGATTAAAACAAATCATGATAGTCCGCCCTGATGGAACCGAATTACGCAGGCTCAGTACCGATAAACAAGAATTTTCACCGGAATGGTCACCAAAAAATGATCGATTGGTATATGTGTTACCTTCCTCCGGATTAAGATATTTATGGATGCGCGACCCACAAAACGATTTTGTAGACATGGATCGAGACATGTTCTTCATGCGCCTTCGCTACATGGGTGATCCGGCATGGTCACCAGACGCAAATTACATGGCTTACACCAATGTTCAGGGTCGAACCCAGGATGTTTATTTAACAAGAGTGCAATCCTTCGGATTAGAGGTAAAACGGTTGACCAATACAACATTCGACTCCTACCCGGCCTGGTCTCCTGATTCAATCTGGATTCTCTTCCAATCAAATCGCGACACTGATTATGAAATATATATTATGGATATCGATGGCCAAAACCAAACCAATCTGACCCTCAGCCCGGATTCGGATGAAATGTATCCTGCCTGGCAAGTCAAATAGGATTTCTAAAAGATTATTAAAATAATTCTTAGTACTATAATTTTATGATAGTACCAACTTTTCCTATTGTGGTTTTACGAGGTGAAGATGATTATTCATGATTATATGAAAACCCAGGTATTTTCAATTCACGTTGATCAAAAATTAAATGACGCAGCAAAGATTATGGAAGAGTATCACATTGGTACTCTTCCCGTCGTTAATGGAGACAATAAATTAATCGGCATCCTGACATTGAATTCAGTGTTGCGAATTGTTTTGCCAGATTTTGTTGAATTGATCAAAAATTTTTCCTCCATCAATAATCTTGGAGCGTTTGAGACCAAGAAACCTTCACAAAATGAAGTCGACATCCCCATTCGGGATATTATGCAAGAACCCATCTTTGTGCAGGAGGATTGGGGGATCATGCATGCTGCTGCAGTTTTACATGACGCGGAATTAAATGATATTCCTGTAATAAATGCAGAAAAACGTCTGGTGGGAATTGCCTCTCATGTAGATATAGGCACCGCAATAATTCAAAGTTGGAACCTATAATCCCTCTTATGGTTGTTTTCTAATGCTTCCCATTATTTTTACTTCATTGATTTTTATTGTTGTTCTTGTTCTCATTTTCACAGAAAAAGTGAATCGAACGATTGTTGCTATGGTCGGTGCAACTATTATGGTGGTTGTCGGAATCACTTTTGGATTCTATAACCAGGAACAAGCGTTAGAAGTTGTTGATTTTAATACGCTGGGATTATTAATAGGAATGATGATTCTTGTTGGCCTTCTTGAACCAACAGGATTTTTTCAATATCTGGCGATATTCGCGGCAAAAATATCCAAAGGGAAACCTCTTCATTTAGTAATACTTTTAGGCGCAGTTACCTCTCTTGTTTCAATGGTTTTGGATAATGTAACCACTGTTGTATTAATAGCCCCGGTAACCATTTTAATTTGTGAAATTCTTGGATACGATGCCCGACCTTTTTTGATCTCAGAAGCACTCCTATCTAATATTGGTGGAATTGGAACATTGGTCGGTGACCCTCCCAATATACTAATCGCTTCTGCAGCAAACTTCACTTTTACAGATTTCTTAAGAAACACTTTTCCGTTGGTGATCATTATCTGGTTTGTTTCCATCGTGGTTCTAAACACCCTTTTTCGTAAAGATCTTCATACAATGAACTCACCGGAAAATTCAAAAATAATTTCTCAGTTAAATCCGAAAGAATCCATTAAAGAACCTAAAAAAGTTTTCAAAGTTTTATTAATGACAGCTGTAGCACTTGTCGGCTTTTTAGTAGAAGATCTGACTCATCTGGAGCCATCCATCATCGCGATTGGGTCAGCTTCATTTGCATTATTATGGGTCAGACCAAAAAAGGTTCGTGATGTCTTCAACCTGATTGAATGGGATGTTTTGTTCTTTTTCACATCACTTTTCATCCTGGTTGGTGGATTGGAAAATGCTGGAGCACTTCACATTTTGGTCAGTCTTATTCCCACAACTGGCAATCTCCATCCGGTTTTATTAGGATTGATTCTTATGTGGATCGTGGCTTTACTATCCGCCATTGTGGATAACATCCCCATAACGATTGCCATAATTCCAATTATTCAAGAATTAGGCGTTCTTGGGATGGATGTTTCTCATTTGTGGTGGGCTTTAGCGCTTGGTGTGGGATTAGGAGGAAATGGAACAATTATTGGTGCGACAGCGAATGTGATAGTCACATCATTATCCGAGAAAACCAGACATCCTATTACACCAATGATTTGGAATAGTAAAGGTTTGCCTGTAATGATCATCAGCTTATTGGTCGCGTCTGGATTGTATAGTCTATTCTACTTCCTGATCGGTTTTTGAAAACCATTGATTTTGAGCATTTGCCAGTTTTTCAAAATATAGCTGGTCCCCCAATAAATAACGCAGTTCTTCTTCAAAAATCTCGATGGGTGAAAGAGGGGTATTTGAATACCTCAAACAGCTTTTTTCTTCCTCTACTATTAATTTCGTTTCATCCAATGTGATTTCACCACCATCATTAATGTCCATCGGGTGTAAAACACAATAAAATGGTTTTAAATACCAGGCTTCCTTGCCAATTTCTCCAGAAGCAACTTGTAAAGCGCATTTATGATCTTTTCGTTGAAAAATACAAGTATTTCTGAAGAAAGGTTTTCTTCTAGTGACCACTTTCGAATGAACCACCATTCCGGACTTTGTAAAAGGGTCATCCTCTACTTCCCGTTCAAACCATTCATCAAAACCCCCAGAATTTGGGTCCATGCATGCTTCGATTACAGCTTGATGAGTGAATATTTCTTCTTTTTCAGCCAGGTCAATCCAAACACCATAAGTGCAACATACACCGGAACAATTCGTGAGGACACATCGCTTAAGAGGTTCTTTTCGATACATTCTTGTTGAAATACTTAATTTTGATTCCATGGTCCTAATTCTAACAAAAAGCTTACAATTCCACTTTTATTTTTTAATTTGATAAGAGATTGTATACAACCTAACAATTAAAAATGATTATGATTAAAATTGTAAAGGCGAATAATAAAAGAATAAGATGGCAAAGAATTTGCAACGTATAAATTATGACTGAAGTGAAGCTGCATGGCAAAATCAACAAGAGAAGAATGGATATGAAGAGGAAAGAATATCAAAAGAGCATATTCTTGGAAATGAATTCCAATCAATCCGAAATACGTGATAGAATTTTTAATAGCAAATTTATCATGGGTTGGAATTGGAATCATCAAACCATAAAGAGATTTGGGGCGAACTACTCTTCAAGAATTAATGAATCATGTTTGCGGAATGACAAATATTCTAATAGTTGACATCAATTACTGAACAGAATGGAACTTAGCTTTTTATCAATGAAGGACAACACAAAAGAACTTGGTAATAATAGAGCACGAATCATGTTCATCGATGATGACACGACCACATTGTCATTGATGGAACAAATTGCCCTCATTCTTGGATATAAAGCCATTTTATGCCCAACTGCCAAAGGTGCTTTCGAAATGGCAATAAAACAAAATCCGGACCTGATCATGATTGATATCAACATGCAAGATATGAATGGTTTCGATGTTGTCAAGAAATTGCGAAATCATGAAAAGACGTGTCAGATCCCTGTTATCATCCTTTCAGCAAGCGAACCGGATTTTGAAACCAATAAAGCCTTGGCCGTAGGTGCTAATGGCTATTTACCCAAACCGTTGACAATAAAAAATCTAGAAAATACGATTACAAAATTCAATATATAATACCTGAAATGAAATTTGGTTTTGTTCTTCCCAATTACGGACCACAGGCAACCCGTTATGCAATTATTGATTCTGCCCTGATCGCAGAAAAGAATGGGTTTGATTCTGTGTGGTTAACTGATCATCTTTCATTACCAGAAGAAGATGCCGGACAATTTGGTCATATTTACGAAGCAATTACCACTTTATCCTTTCTTTCAGCCAGCACAAGAACTATAAAACTTGGTTTATCCACCCTGGTTCTCCCACAAAGAAACCCTCTTGAAATGGCAAAATCATTAGCCACAGTGGATAATCTTTCCAATGGAAGATTGATCGTGACTGCTGGGATCGGTTGGTCAAAAGGAGAATATGAAAATCTCGGTTATGATTTTCATAATCGTGGGAAACGGATGAACGAAGCAGTTAAAGTCCTAAGATCTTGCTGGAGAGGTCAAACAACAATAGATTTTCAGGGTGACTTCTATAATTTTAAGAATGTGAAATTTTCTCCACCTCCGGTTCAATCAGGAGGTCCTCCTCTTTGGTTAGCTGGCGACTCTGAGGTTGCCTTGAGCCGTGCAATTGCTCTAAGCGATGGTTGGCATCCAAATGCACATTCCCCGCAAAAACTTGAAAGCCGTTTGGCAAAATTCAAATCCATTCTTCAGATTCGTCCTTTTGTTATTGCAGTGCGGATTGGAGTAGACCTAAAGGCAATAAGAAACGAAAAGGATAATTCAACGATTGGAGGATCACCCTCAGAAATTATTGAGCAATTAGAAGCTTACCAGCAATCAGGTATGAATTATGCAATAGTCAACCTGAAAGCTGACACGCAAGCCGAACGGGAAAGATTTATCAAACAGTTTTCACAAGATATCATGCCAGCATTTTCCTAGAAAAAATGAATTTTTCAGATGAGAATAAAAACAATCCTCCCCCTAAATCGTCTCAACCTACTATTTCTAGTCATTCTCAGTTTAGTTTTAGCAGGATGTGCTTTTCAAGTTCCGGATTTTAATAATTGGTTTGTAGAGCCTACTATTCCATCCACCAGTCCATCCCCTGCAATTGATCAACCTACAGCGACATTTACCCCTCCACCACCAAGCCCAACCTTAGCAATTTCAGAGACGGAAGACCTCAACGATTCTCCTTCACCATCCGCTACTATTCAACCATCGGGAACTGCTACACTTGAAATTTCCGTTGACCCTTCGCTCTCTCCGACCATCACTCTATCACCCACGATCACACTAACCCCAACGAGAACCCGATTCCCATCCATCACTCCCAGACCATCCCGTACAAAAACGGTCACCGTCACACCTACACCTCCTCTGGCATATTTTCGTATTAACAATCTTGGTCCGTTTTCTTATGTAACCTCCCCGATTCGTCCGGAAGCAATTGTAAGCCCTGGAGAGGATGGGATCATTACTATTGAATTAATCGGAGAGGATGGACGCACCATCACAAAAGAAAATATTAATTACCGAAATTTTATGGATAGGCATTTTGGGATTGCTCCATCGATCGAGTTTGAATTAAATTATGTATCCGAATATGGAAGATTGATCATCAGCACTAAAGATCGCTTCGAAAGGACAATTTTCTTAACTTCAGTTGACCTTATTCTGCTTGAATTAGG
>CAYSFA010000184.1:0-5707 GCA_964430025.1 uncultured Anaerolineaceae bacterium
AAGCCATGCTGACTGATATTCATAAAGACACTGTTGATTGGCAGGCCAATTTTGATGGCTCGCTGGAAGAGCCCATCGTTCTACCCACGCGGGTTCCAAACCTACTGGTGAATGGGGCTACCGGCATCGCGGTAGGCATGTCTACCAGTATTTTGCCTCACAATCTCGGAGAAGTCTGTGACGCGGTCAAATATGTTGCCCAAAATTGGAAGAAACGCGAACAGATCAGTGTCAAAGAATTAATGAAACTTATACCAGGGCCAGATCTCCCCACCGGTGGGTTACTCTATCGTTATCGAGTTAATGGGGGCGAAGAACCTGTGGATATGATTTCTCAGGCTTATGAAACCGGGCATGCCACGCTGGTGTGCCAGGCGAAAGCGGACATTCAGGATATCGGTGGAGGAAAATCCGCGATTGTGGTAACAGAGTTACCTTATCAGGTGCAGAAGAACACTATATTGGAACGAATCGCCGCAAACCGAGATAAATTTGCCGGGATCACGGACGTTCGTGATGAATCCGATTTCACCGGTATGCGGGTGGTATTTGAAGTTGCCCGCGGCGCGGATGTGGAAGACGCACTGGATAAATTACTGGCAAACACACAAATGCGCTCCAGTCTCTCGCATAACGCGTTGGCTTTGGTGGTTGACGAAAATGGAAAAGCAGCCCCGAAGAATTTGATCTTACGGGATATGATCGTTGAGTTTATAAAGCATCGCCTAATTGTGATCACGCGCCGTTCCCGCTTTGACCTGGAAAAAGCCGAAGAACGCAATCATATTCTGGAAGGATTGCTCAAAGCGATCAGTCTGATTGACCAGGTGATCAGCATCATTCGTAAATCACAGACGGCAGAGACAGCCCGCAAGAATTTAATGACCGAAATGGATTTGACTGGTGTGCAGGCACAGGCGATCCTGGAAATGCCGTTACGCCGATTGGCTTCGCTGGAGCGGAAAAAACTGGAAGATGAACGCAAAGAGCTATTGGAGAAAATCAAATACCTGAAATCAGTGTTATCTTCTCAGGATAAGCGTTTGGAAATTGTTATTGAAGAAACCGAAGAAATTAAAGACAAACATGCCGAACCCCGCAGAACCATCATTGTTGAATCCGAGGAAGGGCATCATGCGGCTGTAACCGTCTCTGATATGGTCATCCCCAGCGACACCCAATTGGTGTTCGTCAACCAGGATGGCATTCAACGAGAAGACGCAAAAGGCTACCGTGAATCGGTTACCAAAGGAAAACCAACCAGCCGGGCAGTGAATATTGCCATATTAAGAGAAAAAATTGAACCGGCAGAGACCTTGCTGCTAGTTTCCAGTCAGGGACGCTGCTGGCAGGGCAATACCGGGCGTTTACCACTGAGCGGCACCTTTGAGGAAATCGACTTAAAACGGGGGGAAAGAATCGTTGGGATCGGCATTGCCAAAGAAGGGAAGAAGTTGGTCATCGGCACAACCACCGGAATGATCAAACGTGTGGAGATGGCAGATGTGCTCAGCTCTCGCGCTGAAGCAACCTGGGCACCTATCATTGGCTTGAATGGTGGTAATGAAGAGGTCTTGTTTGCTGGTGTTGCAACCGACGAGGCGCATGTGATGATCTGTACTTCTGGCGATGAGAAGGCAGCTCCCCGAGTACTTCGATTTGAAGCCGGGTCGATCAATCCGCAGGCAACCCCATCCGCCAAAGGGGTTACAGCAATCAAGATGATGGGTGATCGCCTGGTGTGCGGACTGCTGGTTGATCCTGTTTATCACAAGAATGGATTTGTCTATGCGGTGACAGAAAATGGACATATCAAGCGAATTGAAATTAACGACTTCCCATTGCAGGGGCGTGGTGGTCAAGGTGTTCAATTGTGGAAATTGAATGAAGAAACCGGATTCGTGGTCGGGCTCACTGTTGGGTTCGATAAAGACCAGGTTGAAGTGTTTTCAAGCAAGTTAAAACGTTTTCGGATTGATGGCAAAGACCTTCCTTTGGTTACTCGCGCCACCAAAGGGCTGGATTTGGGTAAAAAATATGTCAAAGGAGATCTCTTTGGGGAGGGTGAACCGACATCCGGAATTGTGATTTGTTAGGATGCCAATAAACGCAAGTTTTCAGGAAACTGAACATGGAGAGGTGAACCTCTTTCATGTATTTGATACGTTGGAAGTGTATGATGGGTCTCTCGCATTAGCGATTGACCATTTGCTCAATCACATCAAGGTTTTGGTGTCGAGTGTGTATTTGCCGGAAGATCAAAACCTAAAAATTGCTCTCCAAAAACACCCCTTATTAAGGAAGGGATCGCCCGAGATCCGTAGTCGTGAACGGGTGTTGCTGGCGGATTGTATTCGTTTGTTGGATGGATTGGTGGAGATTGCCCGATTGGCTGCTTATCCGGAGACAAGTGAACAAGCACGAATTGAACTGGAAGAGTTAAAAGTCAGCGTACCTTTTCTGGATTATCGATACGATAATGATCCTTATCCTTCGGATCTGGATCGGGAGTAGAGTAAAAAAATTCGTTGCCAGGCAACGAATTTTTTTTTACTTATCCGGCTTTGAAATCTTCCGCGCCGTCCACCACACCGACAAGTTGTTCGGGGTGATGGATAATCACTGGGAGATGGGTGGGACAAATATAAAAAGATTGATCTTTATAATCCAGGTGAATCAAGGGAGCTTTTTGATTGGTTACTTCACAAACAACACATTTCTTTTCCATAAAAGGTTCCTTAAATAAATGAAGTTTAGATTTAGACGATCAAATCGGACAAATTATATCATAATTTTATTGCCAGGTTGTATGTTTTTTGGGCTAACTCGCGGATGGATAATACCTCTTTCCCTTTAATATAGGTCTCAAGCTGGTCGCCGATAGGCGTCGCCCATTCAGCAGGCACCGGTTGGAGTATGCCCAGGACATTCCCGGCCAACCCGGCATTGCAATCTACATCCAATCCAGCTTGTGACAATAAGTGGAATGTTTCGGTCATGTCTCCATTGCCAAACCAGAGGGCATAAATTACTGCAGCAATATTAGGATATGCATGAATCCAATTATAGCGTTCGTATTTTTGTTCAAATTCCGCCCAGGTGGAAGCCGGGTCGTGAGATTCAGCCAGTTGCTGCAAACAATAATAAACAACTGCTGCATACTCACTCCTTTGTGGTAGATATTCAGCCGCTTCTTTAAGAATCGACCGTACATCTGAACGTATGAAAGCCAGTGAGGTTAATACGGCTGCATACATTTCACCATAAACACCATTGTGCTCATGACTGACAATTCCATCCAGGTACGCCAGCCGGGCAGCTTCCAATGGCCAGCCAGGTGCCAGCATACCGCAAACCATTCCGCGCATCTGGGCACCAATCCAATGGGCAAAGGGATTGTTGAACGAACCGGATTGGGGTGGCAGAATTCCCTGGTTGAGGTTGCGCAGTGCCACCCATTCTGCTGACCAGCCGAATTGAATCTGGCGAACCCATTCCAACCCGATTTCCTCAGCGGTGAGATCTCGTCCCTGGCGTTCGAATACATCCAGCAGCACCAGTTCATAGACGACATCATCGTTGGTAGTTTCTGGGGTGGTGATGTACCCACGAATATTCCCATAGACCTGGCGGATTTGCGCACCTGTATACCCTTCAATGGCGGTACCGAAGGATCCACCTGCCAACTGCCCCAACCAGCCCTGATATATTCGCTCAGACAGATCCTCCTGGCTGGACAGCATTGAAGGAGGATCAATATTTCCCATTGCTGCTACAACTTCGTCCCATTGGGTAGGATGTTGGTATTGGTGGATGGGATTGGTGGGGTCAAGGGGAGCTGTATTCAACGCTGCCAAAAGTTGGGCTGTGACCACCCGCAAGTCATCGATTTTTCCTGCCTGAAACAGTTCAATTCCTTTAGGCAGCAATACCTCTGCAGCGGAGACATCGAAACCCCGGTTACCGTGCGCCTGCACCATGGATTGATAAGGGATTTCCGGGGCACCTGATCCAGGAACTTTTGAATCCCAGAACATCTGGAGCAATTTATCCCCATAAGGTACTTGAAAATCACTTTCATACCAATTTGAATCATGAATTCGACGATCTAATGGAATAGCAGACTTACGTAATACAAGTTCTAATTCCCATGCTTTTTTCATACTATCCGTTTCCTCGCTTGAATGGAATAAAAATAAAGGGCGATCAGGGTGGCGATATAAGGCACCATGGAGGTAAATTGAGAAGGCATATATTGCTGTAGCAACAACCCTAATCCATCCGTAAAACCAAATAATAATGAAATTAAAGCGATACCCCATGGGTTACCATTGACTAGGATAACCGCTGCTAAGGAGATCCAGCCACGTCCAGCTGACATGTTTTCACTGAATAAGGTTACATAGCCCAGGGATAAAAAAGCACCAGCCAGACCGCATAAAATTCCACAAAGAATCAATGACCAAATCCGGATTTTTGCTGATGGAACACCGCTGGAATCCAGGCTTGCGGCATTGTATCCTGCTGCACGTAAACGCAATCCAAAGCGGGTCTTAAAGATGAGAAATGCTGAAAAGATGACGATTATTAATGTGATATAGACAATTAAATTTTGTCCACTCAATATTGCACCCAAAACAGGAATATCTGCAATGATGGGAATATGGATGCGGGGGATGGGAACAATGGCAGGGTTTGAGAAGGCACCTTTTACATTGAAGATTTGACGGAGCATGTAAGTTGTAGCACCCAGTGCAAAAAGGTTGAGTGCAATGCCGGTGACAAATTCATCAGTTTTGAGAGTTACAGCAAAGAAAATAAAAATGGCCGCCATTAACAATGAACCCAAAATGGCACAAACAATTCCCATCAGCCATGAGTCAAAATAATAGGAACCTAAAACAGCGAAAAAAGCACCTCCCAACATCATTCCTTCCATCGCGATGTTAAAAATTCCTGCATAAAAAGTAAATCCTCCACCTAGTGCTGCCAAAAGGATCGGTGTAGCTCCACTAATCATTCCATTAATGAGACCGATTAAAATATTCATCCTGTTCTCTCCTGAGCTTTACGTCTTGCGATTGTCCTGTCTAATACAATATCCAGATAACCACGGCCAGCAACAATGACCAAAACAATCACAGCTTGCAAAACTTGTATAAATTCTTTGGGAACAGCTGTAATCAATTCCATGCCCAACGATCCAGTTTGCAGAGCGCTGAAGAATAGACCATATAATAAAGTCCCAATCAATCCATTGTTAGCAACTACAGCAATCATCACGCCATCCCAGGCATAATTTGCTCCTAATCCTTTTAGAAAGCGGTGTGGTCCTGCCATGACTACTAAGCCACCAGCCAAACCAGCCAAAGCACCGGTAACCAACATCACGGTTACATAATTTTTATCTATTTTGACCCCTCCCAGACGGGCAAATAGAGAATTTTGGCCAGTAATTCGCCACTCATAACCAGCCGTCAAACGATTAAAAACAAAATAAATAATAATAAATGCAAGAATCATTACAATAACATTGGAATTGAATTCTCCCCAAATTGGCAACCAACCTTTTTGATTGATCTGTGGGGTCATGGGTGAATAAGCTGTTCGATCAAAGAATGGGTAAGATATTGCCCAATAGGTAAGGAAATCAGCGATCATATTCAACATAAGGGTGGTAATAAATTCATCCATGTTGAACCATTTC
>CAYSFA010000185.1:0-2786 GCA_964430025.1 uncultured Anaerolineaceae bacterium
ACCTTACCTGAATCCAGTTGTGTCTTCTGCGGGCAATGTATAGGGGTTTGCCCAACTGAAGCGCTTAAACCAAAGCGACAATGGTTGCTAGAGTTAGGCTATCAGCCAGATGACATCATGAATATGACCAGAAAAGAACGGTCTAAGAAAACCAAGCAACCTAAATCAACCACATTAGAAAGTTGAGCAGCCATGAATCAATTAAAAAACACACCAATCACTACTACCTGCCCATTTTGTGGTGTCGGATGCAATTTACAACTCCATGTAAAAGACAATTTCATTTATAAAGTGACAGCACCATTTGATTCTGTGGTGAATAAAGGTAATTTATGCGTAAAAGGACGCTTTGGTTATGATTTTATTTACAACAAGCGCAGAATCATGAACCCACTAATCCGGAAAACACCTCAAAAACCTGGAGCAAGATCACAAGCTTTTGATTTGAATGAATGGCGTGAAGTATCCTGGGACGTAGCATTGGATTATACTGCTGATCGTTTGGTGGAAATATATAAACGGGATGGATCAAATGCAATGGCAGTATATTGTTGTGCTAAAGCGACTAATGAGGACAATTACTTATTGCAAAAAATGTTCCGGGCATTATTTAGATCAAACAACGTGGATCATTGTACTCGTCTGTGTCATGCAGGTAGTGTGGTTGCCCTCCAAAAAGCAATTGGTTCGGCGGCTATGTCAAATACCGCTGCTGAAATCATGGATACAGATGTATTCATCGTAACCGGGTCAAACACCACTGAAACACATCCCATTATTTCTATTCAGATGAAAGCAGCCATCGAAAAAAATGGGGCAAAATTGATCGTTGTCGACCCAAGACGCATTGAGATGGTTAATTATGCAACTTTATGGTTGGCCGAAAAACCTGGGTCTGACGTGGCGGTCTTTTCCGGAATGGCTCATGTGATTTTGGCTGAAGGACTTTACAACAAAGAATTTATCGACAACCGCACCGATAATTTTGATAATTATAAAAAATCGATGGAAAAATTCACACCTGAATATGTTGAGTCCATCACAGGGGTTGAGAAGGAAAAAATCATTCAGGCTGCAAGAATGTATGCAACTGCCAAACGTGGGGCTATTTACTGGGCATTAGGTATCTCTCAATCCACTCATGGAACAGATAATGCTCATAGTTTGATCAATCTTGCCTTATTAACCGGTCATGTTGGGAGACGTGGAACTGGGTTAAATCCCCTACGAGGACAAAACAACGTGCAAGGAGCTTCAGACGCTGGTGCCATGCCCTGGCATTATCCCGGATATCAGGAAGTTGATGACGAACAAACTGCTATCAAATTTGAGAAAGCCTGGAATATTGAACCTGGTGGATTAAACCGAGAGAAAGGTCTGACAACCACTGAAATTCTCACTGAAGCTCATCCAGGTGGCGTGAGAAGCTTGTACATTATGGGAGAAAATCCCATGATGACCGAACCCAATCTGAATGAAGCCCATAAACACATGCAACAACTTGAATTTGTAGTTTGTCAGGATTTGTTCATCAATGAATCCGGAGCATATGCAGATGTTTTCCTCCCCGCGACAACATTTGCAGAAAAAGATGGGACCTTCACGAACACTGACCGTAGGGTTCAAATTGTCAGGAAAGCCATAAAGCCTTTGGGAAATACCCGTCCTGATTGGGAAATCATCAGCGATTTAGCTCGAAGAATTGAACAACGTTTGGGTCGGCCAAATACTGCGTTTTGGGAATACGATCATCCAAGTCAAATTATGGACGAATTTGGGGAAGTAGTTCCTTCTTATCTTGGTATCAAATATGAACGAATTCAGAAAACAGGTTTGCAAACACCCGTCGTAGATGAGAACCATCCAGGGACTCCATTCCTATACGCTGAAAGTTTCCCACTTGGAAAAGCGAAATTCTTCCCGTTGGATTTCAGACCAATCGATGAAGAACCAGATCAGGAATTCCCATTAGTATTAAATACTGGAAGAGTATTGGAACATTGGCATGGTGGAACCTTAACCAGAAATTCATGGATGGATGATTTATTCTCACAGGCCTTGGTTGAGATCAATCCTGTTGATGCAGAAAATTATAAGATCAACCATTTGGATGTCGTTAGGGTTCAATCCAGACGCGGAGAGGTTGTTTTAAGGGCGAATGTGACCGAAAAGACCATCCCCGGTGTAATCTTTATCCCATTCCACTTTGCAGAAGCCGCGGCCAACTTTTTAACCAATGATGCCTTAGATCCAGAGGCATTAATTCCTGAATTTAAGGCATGTGCCGTAAAAATCGAAAAAACTTCGGAAGAAAATCTACCAACAAAAACATCGTATCAACCGAGGGGAAGATATTAGGAAAAATAAAATCAATAGGTGTTTCTTTTAGAAACACCTATTGATTAATTTGATTTTGCTAAAGTAGCAATTAATTCCAGAAATTCAACCCACTCTTCTTTGAAAAAATGGAGGGTAATATTGTTTAATTCCAAATGATATGTAGTCTCTCCATCTGGTTCATCTGCTTTCCAGGCCATATAATTTGCAGTTTCACTTAAAGTAGTCGTTTTGGGTTCATTTTCCATGATTCATCTCCTTTTATATTTGAATAATTAGTTTTGATTATTCTTTTTGAACAAAATTCTTTTGAAAAGGTTTCTTATTGTATTTTTCGTTTGATTTAAGAATCCTAAAATGGGTTTTAATCTTGGGGAAATCTTTGGTTCTGTTGATATCCGATCATCAGATATTTGCTCCCATGGATCCATGTCAAACATTTTAAAGAA
>CAYSFA010000185.1:2796-5643 GCA_964430025.1 uncultured Anaerolineaceae bacterium
TTCACTGTAGCTAAAACTGGCGCTGCTAATAATACTCCAATAAAACCGAATAAGCTCGCCGATATAATGACTGCTACTAAAACAGCAGCAGGATGTACTTTCAACGCATCACCCATGAGCCTTGGAACAACAAAATTATCCATGATCACATCGGTCACCCAGGAAACTGCGATCACAAGTATTACATACCCTAGGGGATCTAGACCGAAAATTGTTGTTCCCTGGAAAAGTGCCACTAGGCCATAGGTCGTCCAGGCAACGAAGGGACCAACATAAGGGACAAATCTTGCCAGTCCTGCAATAAATGCTAACCCATAATAAAAATTAACACCCAAAGCTCCAAGCAAAATGATGTAGATTACAACCGTTATTAAGGTGATTGTTAATTGACCACGTAAAAAAGCATTCCAGGTTTTACTTATTTCCAATCCCATTTGATTGATGTCAAAGTTGTAACCAGGAATGTTGATCTTGATCAAATCTCCCCTTGCCCCTTTTGCTTCTGAAAGGATGAAATAGGAAATCAAGATCGAAAAAAGAGACCATCCAATTAAAGCTGCGGCACTACCAGCGATTGATCCAACTACATTTCCTAAACCAGAAAGCATAGGTTGAACCATTGAAATTAGTTGGTTGCCAACACTAACCAAATCCAAATCCGCAAAGTCAATAACAAACCCACCAAATTCATATCTGAGACTGGATAATTGTTCCAAAAATGAAGGAAGATCTTTCAATTCAAATTGGATAAAACGAATTAGACTGGAGATCTGATCAACCCCGGCAAAACCACCTAAAGTAATCAATCCGAGGAACAGAATTAATAAAATCAAATAAATAATGAGGACAGTTACACGCCAGGAAATCTTTAATTTTTCTTTAAAGAAATTGGGAATTGGATAAAGCAAATAAGCCAATAAAAATGCAATAAACAATGGCGCCAAAATTGTATTAAAACGAATCAATAAATAGGTAAATATTGCCAATAAAAGCAAAGCAACCACGAGTTTGGTTGTACTACTCCAGGAAGGCGATTTTTCAAATTTCTTTGAATGCATACAAGTCCTAATTTGTTAATAATTAAATAGAAGCTCTATGATTATAGAGCTTCTATTTGTTCGTTACAATGTCTATGGGCAAGAACCACTTCCAAATAAGGAATTCATTATTCCTGGTGCCAGATCACAATATAAATTCATCGAATCTATAACAACCCAAAAAACAATACACCCACAAATGAATAACAAGATTAATATAATGATGATTAATAAAACTTTACTTTTCTTTTTTGGTTTTTCAGGAGTTGGGTAAACTGGCGGTACTTCTCCGGCATAACTTGGCTGTGATGGGGTCGGAACAGATTGATATTGTTGAGGAGTTGGTGCTGAGATAAAGGTTTCCTGAGGTGTTACAGGAGTACTAGGTTGTGGTGTAACAGGTGGTGCATACACTGGAGGTTGAACTGATACTCTCGTTGCATCAGGATCAACTTCAGGCACCTCAAATACACAACTTACATTTTCTCCAAATGAAACCGAATCACCAGCAGCTAATTGATGAATCCCAGTCAATCGTTGCCCATTTACAAATGTCCCATTCGTCGATCCTAGATCTTCGATAACAAAACCTTGTCCATAAATATAAACTTTTGCATGCTTTCTGGACATTTCGGTATCATTGATTACAAAATCATTGTTGATATCTCGACCAATGGAGAATTCTGTCCCATCTAAAACAAGAGTCTGTCCAGGATTTGGACCTGTTTTTACTACCAATTGATAATTAGAACTCATTATCTCCTCCTGCAATTCAAATCATTTCTGATTAGTGTACAAATCTTCTAATTCTATGTCAACTTATATTAATAACCGATTGTTGAAACTGTTGTTTTATATAGTTATACCCAATTACATGAATCCCTTTATCTTTTAGGTAATTAAAAATTTCGTCATCCATCATAAGTCGATAATCCCCAACCCGTGATTCCCAATCCGGGGAAATCGCTTTAATTTCATCTGTTTCTTTAGAAGGATGGATTATGAAATGGGTGATGCCGGCAGGTAGTTCATCAAATAACCGTTTCGCATAATCTAAACGACCTTCTGATCGATCCAATGGCATTGATCGCAAATGATCCAATAATGGAAAGCCTTGGTTCTCCAATTCCAACAAATATCCCGAAATTAATTCTGCGCTCATTTCATCCAATCCTAGTTTGATCCATTCCTCCTTCGACAAACGAAAAACCATAGCAGGGATCTTCCTATCTATTGAGGCTCGAATGTAGTCAAACATAAATTTTGGATGCGCTACCGACCCCATATGTGTATCAATATGGGTTGGTGATAAACCTTGTGATATCGCTAGGTCAATTTGGGCATTAATTTCTTTTTTAACAAACTCCGGATTTGCTTTTTGGAAAACATCTTCACTTTTTGGATAGAAATATCCTTGGGAATCAATCAATCCACTTTCAAAATCT
Organism: uncultured Anaerolineaceae bacterium; assembly: GCA_964430025.1. Taxonomy (GTDB): domain Bacteria; phylum Chloroflexota; class Anaerolineae; order Anaerolineales; family Anaerolineaceae; genus UBA6170. The sequence goes on from CAYSFA010000185.1 coordinate 5,279, forward strand.
ACGGTTGAGATTGGCTTCCATCGATAGTTTTTCCATTCACTGGTTAACGTAATGTGGACTCCAAAATCAGAGTGTCCCAGGTTTTTGGATAAATCCACGGCAGAAAGAAACCATGGACAGGGAACCATGATTGCAGCAGAAGAGATACCACCTTTAGCAAACAAATCCTGACATGCCGAAACAGAAGATTGACACATACCTACGTCATCGGCGTGAATAATTACCACACGGTCATCAATAGAATAACCCATTTTTTTAAGTAAAGGATTAGGTTCCATAAGACTCCTTAGATAAATTATATGATGGATTATAAAAAATACCCCATAATGCCGTGTGCTACATAGTTTTGAACCTGCAAAAGCAGG
>CAYSFA010000186.1:0-5619 GCA_964430025.1 uncultured Anaerolineaceae bacterium
TTCATTATTTGCAATACAATCCCAGATTGCTTATTTTGACCAACCCCATCGAATGAAATTTGTCCGAGTAGGGTTTCCCTTTGTTCAGGAGCTAAATTTCTCAATGCAACGGTTAATTTTTCACGGTAATCTTTTAGTAAATCACCACTTAGTTGTTCGCTATTTTTACTTTTCGGAACAGTCATCTCAAGTTGATCAATTGCATCGGTAATCAAATGTAAAGCGGTATACGTCTCCACATTGCGAAGGACCGGTTTTGTAACAGTATAGTCAGCTTTTTGGCTGAACACAGCAAATTGTTGGGGGAATTCTTCTATTCCACTCCAAGTTAACTCCGTCGACCAATTTGATAAAATTAACACCTGGTTATTTCGGTTGAAAATATCCTCATCCTCGTTGAACAAAAAGGTTCGCTCCATAAATCCGGGACCATGCCCAATCACCATATTCGTACTGAATCTCTGGGACTGAAGTGCACCAAGAACATTTTCCGCCTGTTCTTTTCCACTGGCAATGATATAAACCACTTCAGGTGTGAGTTCAACGACTTGCTGAACCATTGTTGTTAAATCGCTACTTTGAGTACTAAATGAAAAATAACCGTCAACTTTTAGATCCTGTGCCATTGCAGCTGTAGCTGAGATTACTGCAGTACTCTCACCGTAAGCGGATTGTTCATAGAGGATAACAACGCTTGCGGAAGGACCCAACTCACTTCGGATCATCTCAAATGCGGTTTGTGCATCCGCATTATTGGTAGTCTGTAAGTGATACACCCATTGATTGCCTCGTTCACTCAATTCGTCATTTGTTTTGATGGGGATAATGAATGGAACTTTGAAATAACCAGCAATCGCTGCGGCCCGCATGGTTGGGTCATTGGTGGTACCGCCGATGATCGCCAGGACATTTTCATCAGCCAGTTGTAGAATTGAAACTTGAGCGGATTCCGTGCTGGTGACCTCACCTTCATTTTTGTAGACTAATTCAACCGGACAACCCTGAATCCCACCAGATTCATTAATTTCTTCGAGAGCCATCTCATACCCTTTTTGCTGTTCTAACCCTTCTTCAACTTCCGCATCAGCAATTAAGACACCAATCCGGATCGGGAGGCATTCTACTTCTGTGGCAGGTTTGAATAGAGAACAACTTGAAAGGGTGAGTGTCAGTATGATGAAAAGGCTATTCCATTTTTTTATAAATTTCATTGTGCTCTCCGAAAAAATTATTTCTTAAAATTCTTTTACCAATATGATAAAACATCAACTAAATTTCAAATACATCTACTATTCTTTAGGCGAATAAAAGGTTCTATTGCACAATATGATTAATTTCAGCTGAAGTAATAGCCTTATAATTTGTGTCACCTGGATAAATTGCTGATACTTTCCATGTCCCTAATTGTGAAAGAGTAAAACTGCAAGATCCACTTGCAACAGTTCCTGTGCAATCTTCATCATAATCATTACTCGAAACTTTAATCTTTGCAGTAGCGGTTATTGATCCTGTAGGTGTACCGCTACCTGGTGAAGCGACCTTCAGATCAAAAATTACTGTGACTGATTGGCCATTAGTAGATAGGGACGGGTTTGTTGTGATGGTTAAAGTTGTTGTCGCTTGTGCTATCGTTTTTGTAATTGAAACAGTACTAGTATTGAAATTAGTATCCCCTGAATAAACCGCTGAGATATTCCAATCTCCTGCAGCTGGCAAAGTTAGTTCGCATGTGTTCGAAGAACTTGTATAAGGATTAACAGTACAGATAACATTTGATTCGCTGGTTTTTGACGCTGTTACTGTAACAAATCCTGTTGGTGTGCCGCTCCCTGGACTGTTTGGAGTTACTGTAACAAATGCATCAAATTTTTGACCTACTACTATCGACGAAGGGACAGTAACCGTTGTTGTAGTATTAGCTTTATTGACGGTATGGGATGTGCCGATTGATGAGCTGCTGAGGTAAGTAGTTGTAGTACCTTGATAATCTGCTTTAATCGTCCAAGCGCCGGTAACCGGGAATGTTATGTTGCAAGTCCCAGACCCACTTGAATTCAATGTAATCGCTGATGCACAATTTACAACTTGACCCCCAGAATGTTGGGCTGTTACATTTACCGTTCCTGACGGGTCATCCCCTGTTACCCCATCTCTTTCGACCTTCACGGTAACAACAACTGTCTGCCCCGTTACTGATGGTGTTGGATTAACCAGGGTTATAGAGGTTTTTGTTGGGACTTTTGATACAGAATGTGTGTTTTCACCATCTGTGTCTACTGTATCCGCAAGATAATCTGTATTCCCAGCATAAACAGCCTTAAGATTCCAAACACCTAATTGAGAAAATGTTATATTGGTAGTGCCATTTCCAGTTGTATCAATTGTTATTGGATAACTCAATGTTGTATCATTCAGTGTTGCAGTAACATTAACCGTTCCACCTAAGGTTCCACTCCCTGCACTGGTTTTTGTTACTTTAACATTTAGAGCAACCTGTTGTCCTAAAACCGATGGCGTTGGGCTTACAGTTACGATTGTTGTTGATGCTAATTTCTCTACATCATGATCAACTTCAGCAGTACTACCCGAGTAATTGGAATCACTATTATAGGTTACTTTAATATTCCATGTACCTGTAGAATCAAGAGTCATTTGGCAACTAGCTTGTGCTCCAGTGAGAGAAACATTATTACATCTCGCAGTTGTACCTCCATCTTTTGTCGCTTCAAAATTTACAGACCCTGTGGGAAGGACATCTCCAACCCCGGATGGGTTGACTGTTGCCTGGACAGTGATTTGTTGGTTTAGTTTCGACGGGGTAGGAGATACATTTATTGTTACAGAAGAATCTGCTTTTCCAACGACAACTGTTGTGGTTGAAGCTGTCGTACTTGTGAGGTAATCCGTATTTCCTTCATAAACAGCTTTGATAACCCTGTTTCCTTGCGTCGTAAATGTATATTTACATTCACCTTCTGAGTTTCCCGAATTCAACGTTCCACTACATAATAATGTGTCATCCCCCAGCCTGATTCTAAAAGTACCTGTTGGCCTTAATGTATTTAAAGTATCTGCCGTGACTCTAACTTTAAATGTCACCTCTTGTTTCACTTTTATTGTTGAAGGTAGGACTTCAAATATCGTAATAGTCGTCGGTGCAGGGTCAACTTTTTGAGTCTTTATTGGAGAGGTAGACCCGGAGAATTTATCATCATTTCCCAAATATTTTGCTTCTATTTGCCTGGATGTACCGGCTGATTTTAGTGTAAGGCTACAAGAACCTGTCCCGGCAGATAAATTTACTTCACATTTTTCACTTGCTTCTGTACTGCCCACCAAATAGACTTCTACTACTCCTGTGGCAGGTGCAGAAATGCTTGAATTGACGTTAACAGTTACTAATACTGATTCCCCTACTTTCTTTGATACAGTGTGGTCACTGGTAATTTCTGTTGTTGTGCTGGCTTTACTAATTGTAAGATTTGTTGGAGCAGAAGAGCTCGTAACATATTCAGTGCTTCCAGTATATGTAGCAACTATTGATTTTGCTCCTGAAGAACTAAAAGTTATTGCACAACTTCCTTTTCCGTCCGTGTCCAAGTCATTCGTTAAACAAGTATTTCCATCCGAAGAATCCACACGAACTTTTCCAGTCGGTACATTTCCACCAGGTTCATCCGGATCAGGTACAACTGACACATCAAAAAGATTTGAATTCCCAACGATCAAATCCCCTGAAACTGACAAGATTGTGGTTTTTGACGCTTTTTTCACAATATGAGTAAGACTGGTTGATTGGCTTGAAGCGTAATCAGCTGTTCCGAGATACTTGACTATAATGTTTCTTGTCCCTTCCGATTCGAATTTAAAACTACAACTACCTGTACCATCTGCTAGTAGTGTAGCAATGCAGTTTTCTCCTGTGTTAGCTTCCACAAGGGCTTGACCTGAAGGTTTTATACTGGAACTAGGATCCAGAGCTACTGAAAAACTAAAAAGCACGGTTTCATCAACAGCTGATGGATATGGATTGGGCTGGTTAATCGTTGTTTTTGTAGGTGAAATTTTTACAGTATAAGAGTAACCAACACCAGTACTGCTAAGAAATTGATCATCTCCTGAGAAATTAGCTGAGACTGATTGAACACCGGTTTTAGTGAATAGTACAGCGCATTGACCAGTTCCAGCTGTTGAAATTGTCCCAACGCAAGTATTCCCATTTCCAGCATTGATTGTTACACTACCAGTTGGTATACCCGTTCCTGGTGGTAACGCTTTTACTTGATAATTAACTACTGCCTGTTGGCCAACCGTAGTCGTAGTTGGTTCAAAAGTTGTAATCACAACAGACGTGCCTGACTTATTTACAGGATGTGGATCAGGATTGGTGAAACTACCGGAGACAAAGTTATCATCACCTTGATATACTGCTTCTACAAATCGGTTACCAGTAGAACTAAACGAAAGATTACACTGTCCTTTTCCTAAAGAATTTAATGTACCTTCACAAAAATCTTCAGGTTTTGCCAAATCCCTAATCACAAAATTTCCGGTTGGAATTCCTTTTCCAGGAAATTGTGGTACGACTGTAATTTCTACAGGCAAAGATTGTCCTATTACTGTGGGTGTGGACCAATTCGCAATTAGTGAAATTAAAGTATCAGCTTGATTAACATCTAAGATTAAGCCCTGTGTTATCTCTCCATCATAAATATCATTACCTTCATAAACTAATGTAAATGAGATGTCATCCACCTCATTAAATGTCAAAAGACATTCCCCTTGAGCTGACATTGGTTTATCTGTAACCGCTGTTAAGGTTGCTATGCATAAAGTGTTTTCTTCATAATCAACGCGCACTTTCCCTGTAATAGGAAGAGTTGCTGCTGGATTCTCTGGCGAAACCACAAAGGATATTTTCGCAGATTCTCCCACAACAATTGAACTCGGTTCAACCTTTTTTGAGGCAGTATCAAACACGGCTGTCTCACCCACCACATCCAATCCAACTGGATAAGGAGCGGAGGATTTGCGGACGTAATTCTCGTCCCCACTGTAGGTGGCTGTGATTTGTTTATTCTTCTCACTGGTATTCAAGGTTAATTCACAGGCATGCACCGGCAGATCAACAGGAGCACAGGTGTCGAAGCCATCCGTCACCACCACTGAACCACTCATCTCTGGCCATCCCAATGCAACCGGATCAACGATTTCACCCTCAGCATTGGCTGCATACACACTGTAATACACCATTACAGAATCACCACGATTAATGACAGTATCAGGCACAATTTTGTTAATTTCGATATAAGCATTCTTTTTAGTAGGGTTTACCTTCACCTCTAATATCGCCGCGGACGACAAATCTCCGTTATAAGCAGTCAAAACATAAGAAGTTGTATTGTTAACTTTGAAGGATTTGAAACCTTGGGCTGGTAAATCTGCCAACACCACACCTTCAATACTGGAGATTTCAATACGATCCTGAACCCCGGAAACTGACCAGGAAAACTCCACAGCCCCACTACCAACAATCTCTTCTGGTGCTACTTTAAAGAATTCCACTGTTGGGGGTTCGGGTTCTGCTCCGGGTTCTAATACACCAATCGGTAATAAGCG
>CAYSFA010000187.1:0-5611 GCA_964430025.1 uncultured Anaerolineaceae bacterium
GAGCCGACGCCCGTCCCGGAAGAAGTGCCCGTGGGCCGCGGCGGACGGGTGACGGCGGACCAGGCGGAACTGAGGGCCCTGCCCTCCCTGGACAGCGAGGTCCTGCTCATCCTGCCGCTGGACGCCCCCGTCTGGGTGGAAGCCCTGATCCCCGTAACTGAAGCGGAAGGCGCGGGCTGGTATCGCGTGACGTATGAAGGAATGGCGGGCTGGCTGCCCGCGGAACGGGTGGCGCTGGAGGACGTGGAGCCGACGCCCGAGCCGACGCCCGTCCCGGAAGAAGTGCCCGTGGGCCGCGGCGGGCGGGTGACGGCGGACCAGGCGGAGCTGAAAGCCCTGCCCTCCCTGGACAGCGAGCTTCTGCTCAGCCTGCCGCTGGACGCCCCCGTCTGGGTGGAAGCCCTGATCCCCGCATCCGAGGGGGAAGGCGCGGGCTGGTATCGCGTGACGTATGAAGGCATGGCGGGCTGGCTGCCCGCGGAGCTGGTGGCGCTGGAGGACGCGGAGCCGCTGACCCTGACCCTTAATCAGGAAACCTTTGTCTGGACGCCCGGGATGACCGAGGTGACCCTGAGCGCGCAGGCGAACCGCGAGGCGCTATACCAGTGGGAGTGGGCGGCTGACGATCAGGAAACCTGGACAGAAGTAACGGAAGCGGCCGCTTTGGAGAAGACCCTGGAAGCCAACCTGGAAAACTTGTCCCGCAGGTACCGCCTGAAGGCAAGCGAGGGCGAAGCGGTGGTCTATTCTGATGAAACGCGCCCGCTGACGAGCGAGCAGGCGGGCTGGATTACAAACGGGACGATCGGCACCCTGGAAGAGCTGGCCGCCGCAGTGGTCTGGGACCGGCTTGACCTGATCATCCTGGACAGGGAGAAGGGGGAGCTGCGCTACCTGGCCGACGGGCGTGTGCTGGCGACCCTGAATGAACAGGGCTTCCTCATCGATGCGGGGACCGGCCTTGAAATCGGCAGCTATGACCCCGCCAGCGGCATTATCACCTTGAACATCAGCACCAGTGAAAACCAAATCCCGCAACCCGCGGGTGCAGGCGCGTAGCCGGGCCCAGGAACGCAGGCTCCAGACCGGACAGACCAAGAGGGATAGGAACGTGCGAACAGAAAGAACAGAAAAAAGCATCAAGAAGAGGCTGGCAGCCTGGCTGACGGCAGCTGTCCTGCTCTTGGGCGTTGCTCCGCTGTCCCTCCTCCAGTCCGCGCTGGCGGCCACGCTGTACGTGGATCCGGTCACCGGCGTTGTGCTAAGTGCCTCGGACGGGTCGCCCCTGTCCCTGAGCAATTACACGGTGCTTGCCTCCGGCGGGCTCACCGCCTCGCTCACCGCCAGCGCGGAGTACACAGCGACCACCCTGGGCGCGATCGACCTCACCGGCACGCCAGGCGGCGCCGGCACCCCGGCTTTCACCGGCACACTCCGGTGGTACGACATGACGAACGCAACGCCACTGAGGTCAAGCGCAACCACCAACAACACCCTGGCCAACGTCAGCCGCACCGCCACCGTGCCGACGCTGGTCAACATCGGCGTTACGAACAACCTGCTCCGGATCAGTCAGCTGACCTACCCCTACACCTATTCCGTCAGGGACAGCAGCCCCTCGCCGGGGCCGTACGAGGCCACGGCGATCCGCTACCTGGTCAGCAACCAGACCATCCTGGACAACATCGCGGCGGGGACCTACGCCAGTGTGCCGGCCGACCAGGCCGACGCGGTCTGGAACGGCATCCTGGATACCCTGGGGTATGCCGCCCCGGCGGTGAACACCGGGCTCGCCATCAGCCGCGGGCCGGAGAGCGCCGGCTGCGCCTACCTGACTCAAATCGAAACCCTGACGGCGACCCCCGCCTCCTATCCCATCGTGCTCACCGGCGCAACGCAGACTGTCAACTCCAACACATCCATCTACCGCGTCCGGCCGGACAACACCCGGCAGCTTCTGGCAACAAGGACAAACAACACCGCCGGCGCGACCGTCACGCTGGACCTCAGGGACTGGAACAACAACACCGCAGGCTTCTACACCGATCTGGTGGCCTCAAAATACGTGTACGAGGTCAAGAACTCCGCGGGCTACACCATCGCTTCCCAGCCCGTCCGGCTTGTCCAGGACCCCGTCCTCAACAGCATGCTGGACAGCGGTATGATCGACAGCTGGGCGGACTTCCTGCTCTATGTATGCAGGCCCCAGCTTTCCGTGCAGCCGCCGGTCAATTCCGACACCGCGCCTGATACCACGCTGGCGCTGGTCACGGCACCGGACTATACGGCGAAGGGCTATACCTATCTCTGGCAGCGCGTATTGATCAACGCGGACGGCAGCATTCCTGGCAGCGGCTTTGAAGACCTTGCCGGGCTGAGCGGCAGCCAGGATCTGGGGGCGCTCTACTCCGCGCAGCTTTCCGCCACGCTTGAAAGCGTCCGCTATGCCTATCGCGCGCTCGTCTTCCCGGACGCGCAGGCCAGGGCAGACTACCTGGCGGGCATGAACGCGCTGTACGTGTTTACCAACGCCGTGCCGTTGTTTGACCCGGCCAAGCTGCCCCTTGTCGCGGGGGCGCTGGGCGATCCTGACCTTGCCTGGGAGGATCTCCAGCAGCTGCTGATCGACCTGAGCGCGACCCTGAGCGCGGCGCCCGCAACCTATACCGGCGCTTCCCTGGGAGCGATTGCCCTTCAGGGAACCGCCGGCGTGACCGGCACCAACGTGTCCCCGCCCTACCAGAGCCAGCTATTGCAGGGAACAGCCGCGCTTGCCACAAAGCCCGCCAACGCCACCATCGCCAACGTCAACATCAGCTACAGCCTCCTTGCGCTGAACAATACCTCCCTGACCAACCTGCAGCGTATCCAGCAGGTCACCAGTTTGTATACCTACAGGGTCTGGGACAGCGCGATGCGCGAGGCTGCCGACAGCCGCTACCTGGTGGATGATCCGGTGATCCTGCAGAACATCGCCGACGGCGTTTACGCTGACATCGAGCCGGAGGGCGTGAACACGGTCTGGAACGGCATCCTCCTTCAGCTGGGATATGTCCCGCCAACGACCCTGAACCCAACCTGGTCCATCACCCCGGTCACCGCCGGGGCGACCGCGCCGGAGGCGGCGGGCTGCTTATACTTCAGCAAGATCGATCCGGGGACCGCCGGAGACTACAAGTTCCGTGTCGTCGGCGCTGGTGGCCAGCCAACCGGCTCGGTGACCGCGCTATACCGCCTGCGCCCCGACGGGACAGTGGAGCTTGTCAAGACGGGAACGAATACCGGCGTCATCCAGGAGTATAACCTGAGAACGTACAACCTCAACGGCGCCGGCCTGTTTGCTGACATGATCCTGGCGAAGTATTACTACGAGGTCCGGGACGCCTACGGCTACACCGTTGCCTCCGAGCCCCGAAGGCTGGTGGCGGACCCCATCCTCAACGCGATGCTGGACAGCGGCATGGTCGACAGCTGGGAGGATTTCAAGTTCTACGTCTGCGCGAAGGCGACCCTGTCCGTGCAGCCGCCGGTGACCTCCGCGACCGCGCTTGGCAGCCCTTTGCAGCTGGTGACCGACCCGGACCATACGCTGAAAGGCTATACCTACCTTTGGCAGCGCGTGCTGATCAATGCGGACGGGACCATCCCGGAGAGCGGCTATGAGGACCTGCCCGCCCTGGGCAGCGCCTATACCGCGCCCTTAACCGCCACTCTGGAGAACGTACGCTATGCCTACCGCGCGCTGCTGTTCCCGGACGCCGCCTCCAGACAGGCCTACCTGGATGCTCTGGACGCGCTGTACGTATATACCAACACCGTACCGTTGTTCGACCCGGCCAAGCTGCCTGTGGTTGCAGGCATCCTGGGACAGCCGGGCATCGTCTGGGAGGACCTGCAGTACCTGCTTGGCGACAGCGCGATCGTTGCTGACGTGCATACCATGTCCCAGTCCTACCCGGCACGGGTGCAGCGCGGGCCGATCGATCCCCTGTACGGCCAAAGCCTGACGGCCATCAGTCCGGACTATATGGAGGTGACCCTTACCTCCGGCATTGGCGGGGCGGACAGCTATACCTGGCAGCGCCGGCTTATTGGCAGCGGAGGCTCCTGGGCCACTTTGGGAGTGTCGGCCGAAAGGGATTATTCCATCCACATGGATGCCCAGACCGACGATTATGAGTATCGCTGCGTCGCAACGCGGACAGGGCTTCCCCAGGTGACCTCGAGCCCTGTCACGTTCCAGGCTTTGCCCGGGCTCAGATTCGGCGACAATGGATACTACGGCTACCTCCCCGACACCGGCAACCGCGCGGCGGTATGGAACGCGATCTACCAGCCCGGCGTCAATGATTACGTGGCTGAGACCGCGGGGATGTGGGACGACAGCGGCAACCGGGGGCAGTATGCCTTCGCGCCAGCGCAGGCGCCGCAGATCAGCCTGTACGAGGGCGGGGAAGAGGCGGCCTCCGTCAGCAAATGGGTGCCCGAGGAAGCCGGCAAGGAAGGCGACCTCAACGTTGACCGAACCTACACCATCAACCTGAAGGCCGATTTCTCCGGCATCAAGGAGCCCGACCCCATCGTCTACCTGATCACCGAGGATATGGATTACGCGGGGTCCGACCTGATCTATGCGCGCATGTGGGACCCGACCATCTACAATATCGGCACCAATACGGAAACCAAGCGCGCGCTTCTCCGCTTCGTGCAGTCGGTGCTCACGGACGGCAGCGGCAGCTTCGTCGGCTTCTCGTATACGGGGCACAGCGGCCTTCCGGACGACAATTACCTGTTTGCCTCCCCCTTCTTCACCAACAACCCAACGGCAGCCGCTGCCGCCTTCAATACGCTGCACCAGTACGGCGTATGCGGGAACGGGCACTGGGACACCGGTTTTGAAGCGATTGCCGACTCGTTTGCCCTGATCAACGAGAACGTCGTGGAGACCTACCTCTTCGGCAACGACCAGAACCGCATCAGCGGCATCAAGCGCGTGGGCATCAGCATCGCCGGCTCCAATGAGAACGGGTATGGCGGCGGGAGCAAAACGACGGCGGCCTTGTTTGGCGCGACGTACAAGCCGGCTTCGGATTTCTGGCACGGGCTCCTCACCACGGACGGCAACGGCCAGCACTGGCTGATGAACTCCTCCACCATCACCAGCCTGACGCGGAGCCTGGTGACGGAGAACGCCATTTACAACCGGCTGATGGCCATCCACAACGCGAGCTACAACCCCGGCATGACGTCGGTCACGCTGACCGACGTGGTGCGCCGCGAGTTTGAGGTCGTCGCCCCCGCGGGCGCGATCGTGACGGTGTCCGGCGGCGTGCGCACGACGACCTGGACCGACGGCGCCGGGGACAGCTACAGGGCCGTATGCAGCGTGGACGGTTCCGGGAACCAGGTCGGGGACACGACGGTCACCATCGTCATCGGTCACAAGGTATACTACCGCAGCGAAACGGTCGTGCAGAAAGCCCTCGATATCCGCGCCAGGCAGGACTACATCGGCAGCAACGACGTGTACCCCAACCGGGGCTTGGCAGGGATCGATTACACCAACGCGGTGTCGGATGTGATCACAAGTCTGGCGCCGGAGACCCCCACG
>CAYSFA010000188.1:0-5584 GCA_964430025.1 uncultured Anaerolineaceae bacterium
GATTTCCATATTTGGGATATTACGAAGGCGAAATTAACCCAGGTATGGAGGTGTATGCAGCCGGATTCCCCTTGGGTGAACCTGAATACACCATGACTAAAGGAATTATTTCCAAATCGAATGCAGATGGGGAATCTTCCTGGGCTTCCATCGATGCTGTTATTGAACATGACGCCAGGATCGTAGGTGGAAATTCTGGTGGTCCATTAATCACCACCAACGGCAAGGTAGTAGGAATCAATTACGCTGGGAATGATGTATTTGATCAAAATTTTGCCATTCGCGCGAAAGATGCGATCGCGGTAATCGAGAGAATACGATTTGGTCAGGATTTTGAATCAGTTGGAATCAATGGTCAAATCGTCATGTCAGACGACCGCACGATAACAGGAATTTGGGTTGCTTCTGTAAAATCAGGTTCTCCAGCGGATAAAGCTGGTATTGAAAGTGGGGATATTTTAACTTCTTTGGAAGGGTTAGTATTGGGCTTAGATGGGACAATGTCTGATTATTGCGATGTTTTGAGAAGCAGAAATCCTGATGATACATTGGCAATAGAAGTGTTACGCTTCAGTACCCAGGAATATTTGGTTGGTCAATTGAATGGCGATCCCTTGGAAACACAATAAGTTGGTCCTTAGTAAAGTTTCAGTTGAAGATCTGGTTGCAAGAGATGAAATTATGAGAACTTTAGACTTAATTGGGTAATTGTAATTAAATTCCACTTCAATCAATTAATTAGAACCAGCCGACCTGGTTCTAATTAATTAAGCTTTGACAAGCAAATTGATGGAAAGAACTTCTGTCAGTTACAATTGGACATCGAGCTATGAGAATTAGTTCCATAGGAAAATAGAAAGGAAACCAATAATGATCAAGAAATATTCATTTTTGATATTGATTTCATTGATAATTTTAACAACATTAGCATGTAACCTTGTGCCGAAAAATGGAAATATTGAATTTACCATAACACTCAAACGTGACAATTTGCTGCAAATTATAAATGGTGCTCAGGGTATTGCTGGAGTTTTTTCTGAAACTGATTTGGTGATAGAAATTGATGATTTGGAATTTATTGAACCGGATAAGGTGAAGTTAATTGGATTTTATGGTTTGCCCAATTCACCAAGAATGAATGGTGAGATTGAATTAATGTTTAGAGTTGAAAATGAGAAGCCCAAGGTGGAAATTACATGGGTTAACATCCCAGGACTGGATGTAGCAAGTGATTTTGTAAAGAATATCAATGAACAATTGTCGGGGCTTATCCAGGATCAAATTGATCAGGCGGGGGAGAATGCCGTAATTAATGCAATCTATGTTCAGGATGAAGCACTAAAAATTGATCTCCTAATTCCATTACGGCGATAAAAATTAATCGATTTTTGAATAAAAGGCCTGCACAGGAATACCACCATTGGTAAAAGTGAGCAGGCTTTTTGGATTTAATCTGGTTTGGTTAACTAATGGAAAGCTGTTACATAAAAAAAGTACCTGCCAACCGGAAAACCTTTCTCTCAAAATATCACCAAATCTTGCATATAAATTGCGAATGTCTTTATTTGATTTAATACGAACACCATATGGTGGATTTGTTATGATCCAACCTGGATTACCTGTAGGTTGGATATCAGAGAAGGAATGATTTTCCCATTGGATCATAAGATTAAGTTTTGCCTTTTTGGCATTTTCTTCAGACATTAGTATCGCACCACGATCACGATCACTTCCGATTATGGTTGGGTTGATGGAAGAAACAAATGACAGTCGAGATTTTCTGATTTCCTGCCAATCATTTTGCTTAAACCCAGGCCAGTTTTCGAAAGCAAAATCCCGAAACAATCCAGGAGCCTGGTTGTTCGCAATCATCATTGCTTCGATTGGAATCGTTCCTGACCCACAAAATGGGTCGATTAGGGATGATTGTGGATCCCATCCTGCGGCAAGGATCAAACCAGCCGCCAGATTTTCCCGAAGGGGAGCTTTGGAAACCCTTTCACGGTATCCTCTCATATGTAAAGGATTGCCTGATGAATCAATGCTAATGGTTACAATATCTTCAAAAACCCGAACAATAAGTAATTGCTGTTTTTTAGATGATCCAAATTCTTCATTTTTTATCAAGGAAACTGGATGAGATAAATTTGCTTCGATCGCCTGATGAACACGTTGGGTCACGGCATTGTTGTGATAAAGTTTTGATTTATGGCAAGTGGTACGTATAGAAATTGAAGTATCTTTTTTAAGGAATTGCTTCCAGGGTAATCGAACGGTTTTATTGAATAATTCAGAAAATGAATTGGCTTTAAATTCCCCGAAACGAATAAGGATTCGGTTTGGAATTCGGAGATTCATATTTAACTTGTAAAGGGTTTCCAAATCACATTCGAATTCTATTCCTTCAGAGATATGAATAGGTTTTAGGTGAGGGAAAATTGCCCCTAATTCACTTATCGCTACATTCTCTAGACCAGGTGGAATTACCAAGAAAATTTTATACATTTGTTTTCCTAACCAGGATTTCCTTTTGTTTATTTTTCTTTCCTAAATTTTTTTCTACAAACATTGGTTCTTTCGTGAATGGGTTCATTTCTGTGAAATACATTACGCTCGCATATGTTGATGGTGTAGGTGTGAATATTTGTACTTGCTCTGGGTTTGTATTTAGTTCTTTTGAGGTGAATTCTTTTAACTTTTTCATTTCCCTCTCCGAACATCCAGGATAAGCTGCGATAAAGTAATAGGTAATGAATTGTTTCTTCCCCAGTCTCTTATTGATCCGATCAACATTTTTCTTAAAGTGCAATAATTCATTGGAAGTTGGTTTACCCATCAGATCGAGAATCTTATCCTCCGTATGTTCAGGGGCAATTTTTAATTGACCAGATACGTGTTCAGACAGAATTTCCTCAAGATAATCATTTCCATTACTTTTGTCATTATTAACCAGATCATATCTTATTCCGGAGGCAACAAACACCTTTCTTACTTTGGGGTGGGCACGAACCGATCTTAATAATTCGATTTGAGGTTGATGGTTAGGTTTTAAGGCTCTACATATGGAAGGAGATATACAACGACGATCAAGACAGACACCATTTCTTAATTTTTTCCCACATTCATATCCGTACATGTTGGCGGTAGGTCCACCGAGATCATTAATAATCCCTTTAAATTCAGGAATTTTTGTCATTTGATCAACTTCTCTCAGGATGGATTCCTTGCTTCGGGATTGAATAGTTCTTCCTTCATGCACTGCAATAGCACAAAAATTGCATTCTCCATAACATCCACGGTGGGTGCTGATTGAAAAACGAATTGTTTCCAACGCTTTTACTTTGCCAATTTTTTCATAATATGGATGTTGTTTTCTTTCGAAGGGTAAATCATAGATTCGGTCTAATTCCTTTTGACTTAATGCAAAAGCAGGCGGATTTTGAATGAGATATCGATCCCCATGTGCCTGTTGAAGACCTTTCGCAGTTGGAGGGTCATTGTTTTTATAGAATGTATGGAAACAATCAATATAAGCTTTTTTGTCAGAACTGATTTCTTCAAAGGCGTTGATAGTTAAATAATCTGGTATTGAGTCTTTACTCACATAACACAACCCACGAATTGTTTTGGGATCCTCGGAATGTTTAAGGTGAAAGGCAAATTCAAGAATTGATAAATCAGCCATTCCATACAATAAATAATCCGCTTTGGAATCGAACAAAATTGATCGACGAATATTATCGCTCCAATAATCGTAATGAGCGATTCTTCGAAGACTAGCTTCCATTCCTCCCAGTACGATTGGTTTTGTTTGTTTAAAATATCGTCGGATAAGATTTGTGTAAACGATCGTTGCCCGGTCTGGTCGACGGTTATTGATTCCTCCAGGAGTATAATCGTCGTTTTTTCGCTTTTTTAAGGAAGCCGTGTAATTTGATACCATCGAATCGATCGATCCGGCTGTGACCCCCCAAAATAATTGTGGTTCTCCTAACCGGGTGATGTCATTTGGTGAGTTAATATCCGGTTGAGCAATAATCCCTACTCTGAAGCCTGCGTCCAATAAAATATGGCCGATGACTGAAATGCCAATATAAGGACTATCAATATAACTATCACCAGACACTAAAACGACATCCAGAGATTTCCACCCTAATTTTTCAATTTCCTGTGTTGTTGTAGGAATGAACATAAGGAGTATTTTATCAGGGTTTCTAATCCATGAGAAATACCCTTGAAATCGCTAAATCGAAAATTAATTGTCTAATCAATTGAGGTGCTATAATTTTTTAAGAAAATTGGAGGTGTTATGTTTGCGGTCTATACCATCTCGAGGGAATATGGAAGTGGGGGTAGCACTCTTGCGATAAACATGTCTGAAATCAGCGGATATCAACTGATCTGGAGGGAAATAATAAATCAAGCTGCCATTCAAATTGGTGCACCAGACATGGCATTGGCTGTTATCGATGAGCTTGGCTTTTTTGGTTTGAGTCCCGATGAAGATACCTTTGAAAAATTTAAAGTTTCATTAGAAAAAGTTGTCAAAGAAAAAGCTAAATCAGGGAATGTGATTATTGTTGGGAGAGCAAGTCAGATCATCTTGAATGATTTTCCAAATTGTTTTCATATTCGTGTTATTGCAAGCTTAAAAACTAGAATTAATAATATTCAGAGGACCAAAATCGTTTCAGAGCCTGGGGCAAGAGCTCAAATTCAAGAAAGTGATCGATACAGAAGGCAATTTATTAAAAAAATGTATGAAGTTGATTGGAATGACCCATCCTTGTATGACCTGACCATCAATACGGATAAATTTATCCCGGAACAGATTGCTCCCTGGATACTGCAATTATAGGAATGGGATGAACAACGAATTTTCCAAGCCCAATTTTCAATTTTCCCATCCCGCAGAGGAGATGTTTGCCAGGATATTGGATTTTTACAATGTGAGCTGGCAATATGAACCCAAAACTTTTGAATTGGAATGGTCAGATGAAGGGATCGTCAAACTTGCTTTTACACCTGATTTTTATCTTCCTGACCAGGATCTTTTTGTAGAACTTACCACGTTACGGCCTCAATTATCAACAATAAAAAATAAAAAACTTAGGTTAATGGGAGAGCTGTATCCTGATGTCAAAATAAAATTGATGAAACGACGTGACATTAGAGATTTAATGATTAAATACGGACTTTATGATGAAGCCCAAAATATTCATGGGTCAGAAGCCCAAGGAGATAACCAATGAAAAATAATAATTTGGAAGTTTCTTCGCCAATCAGCCAGGTGCTTTTTACCCAGGATCAAATAACTACAAGGGTTGCGGAATTAGCAAGCCAAATCAATCATGATTATTTAGGCAAGCAACCAATCCTCATTGGTGTGCTTAAAGGGGTTTTTATGTTCATGGCTGATTTGGTGAGAATGATTGAAATTGATTGCAATGTTGATTTTCTGGCGATTAGCAACTATAGTAACGATGCAAGAAAGAGGGGGGTGGTTCGATTGGTAAAAGATCTTGACATTCCGATTGAGGGTCGTCATATTATTTTTGTAGAAGACGTCATTGATACCGGGTTA
>CAYSFA010000189.1:0-5547 GCA_964430025.1 uncultured Anaerolineaceae bacterium
GGAATAGGGTGGCGAGGAGTATTTACGACCATGTCTATATTGATACTCCCGATCACAAGTATTTTATTCTTCATGAGTGTTCCTTGTAGTTTCACGAATAACTAATTGATTGGATAAGGTCTCTCGAATTGAGGGGCTGCATGGGTTGTTGATCCTGTGCAGTAATAGTTGGATAGCTCTTTCGGCTAGATTATGAATGGGTTGCGCTATGGTGGTTATTGAAGGTTGGGTGAATGTTGCTAATTCAATGTTGTCATATCCAATGATCGAAAGATCTTCAGGTATCCTCAAATTGGCTTCAAATGCTGCGCGTAATACGCCAATTGCCATTAAATCATTACAGGCAAATATTGAATCGGGTCTTTCGGGTAGTGACAATAACTCTCTAGTTGCTTGATACCCGGAAGATGGGTGAAAATCTCCGCTTTTGATGAAAGATGGATTGACAGAAATACCATTTTCTTCCAATGCCTTTAAATAACCATCAAACCGTTTTCCACTAGGTGTAATATTTGAAGGTCCCCGAATGATGGCAATTTTGTGATGACCTGTGGAAAGTAGATGTTTGGCTGCCAGGTATCCACCCTGGAAATTATCACTGACTACTGAGTCTACCTCAATTTGGTTTAGTAATCGATCAACAATAATGGCAGGCATTTGCCGTTCAACCAACTCTTGTAATGACAGAATATCATCACCGCATGCCATAAAAATGATGCCATCCACTTGTTTATTGATAAGCACTTCGGTGTAACGACGTTCTTTTTCAAGATCATTATCGCTGTTACAAAGAATGATAGAGTAAGATGCTCGAAAAGCTTCTTCCTCCATTAAGCGTGCTACTTCCGCAAAATAGGGGTTAGCAGAATCGGGAACAATCAAACCAAGTGTATGGGTTTCACCACGGCGTAGTGACCTTGCTAAAGTGTTGGGTCGATAATTGAGTTGTTGCATTGCAGCTAAAACTCGTTTTTCGGTCTCATCGGCAACAAAACGAGTTTGATTGACCACATGAGAAACGGTCGTGACAGATACACCTGCTATTTTTGCAACTTCTCTAATTGTTGACATAGTATGATTATTTAGGAAAACGTTTGCGCAAACGATTGCTAATAGATTAGCACATCAATTTATGAAAGTCAACACCCCTTAAATTTAAAGTAATGTATCAGTTTTGTGAGAAATTGGTGAGATTATCTTCTATAATCTATATGATTTCAATACAGGTATAGAAAGAAGGAAACATGGAACAAACCTTTCTGGACTATCGCAATTTTGTTGGAAGTACCCCGGAAAAATTCTTCAAGGCTACCTTAGCATCCTCTCCGCGTTTGATGTTGGGGCTAAACTGCCTGGAAACAGGACAGGAACAAAAAGTTCATGACCATGCTGATCAGGATAAGTTCTACTTTGTAGTAGAAGGTGAGGGGATATTTACCGTTGGAGATCAACAGAATATGTCGAGAGCGGGAATGCTGGTATGGGCACCAGCCAGTATTCCGCATGGCGTAAAAAACACATCAACCCTACGGTTGGTGATTCTGATGGGAATTGCACCTGCCCCCTAATTTAAGTCTCTTTGTCGTTACTTTGCATCATAACCGTTTATAGAATATAATTTCTAATAATGATTGAGTCTACTCTTCCCTTTGTCAATTTACACACCTATTCGCATTTTTCACTGCTGGAGGGACTAATTTCCCCGGCTGAATATGCAAAATTGGCGGTTGGTCATGGGATGCGAGCGATTGCTCTTACCGACCATCGGTGTCTGAGCGGTATGGTTGAATTTGCACAAGCATGTGAACAGGCAGGTGTTCAGCCAATTTATGGTCTGACAATCGATGTGGAATGGCGCGATCAGGTTGGTGAATTACTGCTTTTGGTGAAGAATCGAACGGGATGGTCGAACCTGTGTTGGTTGAGTAGCAGGGTAATGGTCGAAGAAGGTGATGGGAAAACCTGCATTACTTTGGAGGATCTCAGGCAACATCAACAAGGTCTGCTGGCACTCACTGGTGGGCAGCGTTCCATCCTCGATTTCTTTGTCAAAACGGCTCAAAATTCTTTCGCCCTGGAATGGCTGGGAGAACTTAAGAATATATTTAGAGATGATATATTTGTAGAGATCCAACAAGCAACCCCATCAGCGGAAGTGCAAGCCAGGAAAATGCTGGAAGCAGCCCGGCGCAAGCAGATTCTGGTGGTGGCTACCCATTCCATCTATTACCAGCATCCAGACCAGGCTGGGTTACAAAAAACGATCAGCGCTATGCGGGAGAATTGTCGGATCAAAGATCTGGAACCCTCCCAGATAGCCCCACCTGCGGCTCATTTTGTGGGTGCTAAAGAGATGAGTTCTCGCTTTCACTGGTTGCCCGAAGCCATTAAAAACACATCCAAGGTGGCGGAATTATGTAATTGGCAATTGCCCTTAGGAGAAGTTCATTTTCCCAAAATCCCATTGCCACCCGGAATGAGTATTTCGCAAGTCCTGCGGGAGAAGGCTGAATCAGGCGCAAAGAAACGCTATAAGCGGATTTCTGCGGAGATTCAATCCAGATTAGATCATGAGTTGAAAATCATCGCAGAACGCGGATATGAACCCATTTTTTTGATCGTTGAGGAACTTCTAAACTTCGCCAGGCAACAAGGTGTTCCATTTTCTTCACGGGGGTCGGCAGCATCTTCTTTGGTGGCATATTGTCTGGAAATCACCAATCCTGACCCTTTGGAATTAAATTTGTATTTTGAACGATTTCTAAATCCGGCCAGGTCATCCCCTCCGGATATTGATACCGATCTTTGTTCGCGACGCAGAGACCTTGTGATAAAGCATGTGTTCGATGTATATGGCGCGGACCAGGTGGCGATGGTGGGAACCATTAATCACTTTCGACCCAGATCAGCATTGGGAGAGGTTGCCAAAGCACACGGAGTGCCGGTTAATGAAATTCGCCAAATGGTTAATCAGTTACCCAATTATTGGTTTCAAGCCCTCTCGAAAGAAGAAAAAGAAAATCCATTCTTAGGGTTGGAGAAAGCTCACCCGAAGTATGCCAGGATTTTTGAAGAGGCGAAAGCAATTCTCAAACAACCCCGCCACCTTTCCATGCATCCGGGGGGAATTCTGGTTGCCCCTGGAAAGATTACAGATTGGGTACCGGTATTGCGGTCTGCTTCAAAAAACATTCACATCACCCAATATGATCTGGATGGCGTTGAAGCTTTCGGGTTGGTGAAAATTGACCTGCTTGGTATTCGCGGGCTTTCCGTATTGGGGGACGTTGCAGAAAATATCTACTCCTGGCGCAGAACGGAGTATCGAAACCCCATGCAGGTCTTGGATCAGGTTCCCCTGGAAGATGAACAAACGGAGAACCGTGTAAAGAACGGAGAGACCATAGGTTGTTTTCAGATTGAATCACCGGGGATGCGCGCTACATTAAAAGAGATTCAAGCCAAAACAATCAACGACATCACGGCGGCTTTAGCGCTCTATCGGCCTGGTCCCTTGCGGGGTGGTTTACGGGATGCTTTTGTACGCAGGTTTAAAGGGTTGGAAAAGGTGGAGCACATTCATCCTATCCTAAAACCTGTATTGGATGAATCCTACGGAGTAATTCTTTATCAGGAGCAGGTATTGCGTATCGCGCATGATGTTGGCGGTCTATCCCTGGCAGACGCGGACTTGCTGCGCAGGGCTATGTCACATTTTGACCCGGGAGAGCAGATGAAGACGTTACGATCCAGATTTCTGGATGGGTTTCAGCAACGAAACGTACCATTGGAAACCGCTGAAAAAGTCTGGGATATGATGGCAGCATTTGCAGGATATGGATTTCCGAAGGCGCATGCAGCTTCGTATGCGCGGGTTGCCTGGCAAGCAGCCTGGTGTAAGAGTCATTTCCCGGCTGAGTTTATGGCAGCCGTGTTGGCGAATGGGGGTGGATACTATTCCCAACGGGTTTACCTGAGCGAACTGCGCCGCATGGGTATTCAGGTAAGACCACCACACATCAATCATAGTACCCATCGTTTCAGCGTTTGTTATCCACAAGGTGATCCAATTTTATATATGGGGTTGGATCAGGTACATAGTCTGACAAATCAAACCCAAAAGAGAATCATTAATAATCGACCTTTTCATAGTCTAAATGACTTCCTTACCAAAGTTGATCCCAGGAAGGCTGAAATTGAGAATCTAATCCAATGTGGTGCTTTGGATGGGTTGGGAAATATAAAGGAGATGCTGGAACAGGCAGTTACCGGCTCCTGGAAGAAAAACCAATTCTCGCTCTTTGATTGGCAGACTGAAACGGATACCAATGAATGGTCATTATTGGAAAGATCACAAGCCCAGGAAAGAATTTTGGGGGTGAGTGTGGATGTCCATCCGCTTGAACTGGTATCCAAAGAATTGAATGCCCACACCGTAATTTCTTCGTCAGAAATAGGTGATCATTTAGGTAAATCGATCATTGTAGCGGGATTAAGAGTTAGTTCACACCGCACCAGTACATCTAAAGGGGAAGCGATGTTGTTTATGAGTATAGAAGATCTGAATGGAATGGTTGAAGTGGTTTTCTTTCCTTCGGTGTACCAACAATATCGACAGGTATTGCGAACCTCTGGCCCATTTCTCATTCGCGGGATTGTTGAAACTGGGGAGGATGATGGCGGTGAAAATTGGATTCGGGCAGAAAAAGTGAAACAATTGGTTTCAATGCAATAACCAACCCAAACAATTGGTACAATTAACTCACGGAGTAATATGGAAAAAGATCAGAACGTAAAACCTCATTTTGTTTTGGACTGGTTTAAGGATGTTGTCGAGTTTGCGCCGGATACTTTTAATGTTGTTGATGAGGATGGCATCATGCTTTACACCAACAGCCGTTCAGCGACGCAAGGGCCAGAAGATTTTTTAGGCACCTCGATTTATGATTATTTCCTACCTGAATTTTTCGATATGGTTAAAGAAAAAATGAGAACAGTTTTTGAAACGGGAGAAAATAATCATTACGAGCTGGCAACCGAATATGGGGGTGGTCGTCGACGTTATTACATGACCAATTTAGCCCCGATCAGACGCGATGGAAAGGTTGTTGCGGTTGCGATGTACATCCGTAACATCACAGAGCTGAAACAAACCCAACATGAATTATACAATCTGAATGATGAATTGGAAAATAGGGTTTCGAAAAGAACACTTGAATTACGAGAATACGCCAAAAGGATGGAGATGACTGAAAAGCTGAGTATCGGCTTAAGGCAGACGAAAAGCAAAGAGGAAGTGGTCAGCTTATTAGGTAAACAGTTCAAGAAATCTTTTGAAGCCGATGCTGTTGGTGTGTATGAGGTGGCGGAGAATCACCTGGAATTGACATTGAATATGGTTCCGGAATTGAACGCTCCCCGGCAACTGACAGCTTTTGCTGATAAATTCTTCTTTTCGTTATTAAATGAAAATCACATCCAAATCACACAAATTCCAGAACACAAACATGAAAATTGTCAATTTTGTGAATTTATTCATCGTAATCA
>CAYSFA010000190.1:0-5472 GCA_964430025.1 uncultured Anaerolineaceae bacterium
GCTTTACGAAATGCCGGGGATGAAATGCAAGGACAAAAATTGCTTTGTGAATATCCAAGTCACCTCAGTCAGCTATCCATTCAGGCAGCTCGAATCCTTCAAGATTTTCGCGGTAGTGTGAATGAAAGAGTCAAGGATGATTTAGAAATGAGCATTAATTTATTGGTTGGAACAGCTCAATCAGCAATGTTATTACTGGATAGCAATTTACGCATTTGGCAGGATAAGCAATTAGCGGACCAATTCGAGCCAGTTTTGGAAGGTATTCTGAATGATATCGCTCTATTGAAACCTGTAAAAAGAATTCGATCTTAAAAAAACGTTAAAGAGGTTAGGTAAATGGGCACAATTTTAATAAAGAATGGAACCGTATTAACTATCAACGATGAAAAACAAATTTTTAAGAAAGGGTTCGTGTTAGTTGAAGATGATTTGATCATCGATGTTGGTGCGGGTGATCCCCCATTGGATTATGAAAAAGCAGACCAGGTCTTAGATGCTTCCAATATGGCAGTGATGCCTGGCATGGTAAATGCCCATACCCACTTATTTCAGAGCTTTATACGTGGACTGGCGGATGATAAACCTCTCCTGGAATGGTTGGAAGCGGCTATCTGGCCGGTGGCCAAAGCATTAACCCCGGAAGAAGCTTATGTGGCAGCGATGGTTGGGTTGATGGAGAACATTCGCGGCGGTGCTACATCAGTTATTGATCATCAATACATTCATACAGATCCATTTAACGATGATGCTGTTTGCCGTGCGGCAGATGAATGTGGTGTACGCTTTTTATTGGCTCGCGGATGGGCGGATATGAATTATCATCCAACTTTTATGGAGGATCAGGCACGTATTGTTTCAGAAACCACCCGGTTGCGTGATAAATTTGAAGTAAATGGAAATGGAAGGATCAGAGTCGAATTTGGCCCATTGATTCCTTGGGGATGTACCGACGATACCATGTGTGTTACCCATAAGATTTCTGAAGGATGGGGTTCAGGTACTCATATTCATGTGGCTGAAACCCGTAAGGAAGTAGAGATGAACCTGGAAGCCAGGGGCAGCCGTCATATCGAGTGGCTTGCAGATTTAGGGGTTTTGGGCCCTCATATGCAATTGGTGCATAGTGTTTGGCTGGAGGATTTTGAATTAGATTTGGTGGAAAAACATAAGGCACTCGTGGTGCATTGTCCGGTAAGCAATATGTATCTGGCATCAGGCGTTGCACGAGTACCCGAAATGTTACAAAGAGGAATAACAGTTGCCCTGGCTACGGATGGCCCAGGCAGCAATAACAATCAGGACATGATGGAAGTATTGAAAACCACCGCATTATTACACAAAGTGAACACATTAAACGCGATGATTTTATTGCCAGAAGATGTTCTTCACATGGCATGTAGAGGTGGTTCAGTCGCTTTTGGGTTGCCAAAACAAATTGGATCTCTGGAGAAGGGCAAGAAAGCGGATCTGATTCTGGTTGATCTGGATACACCGATGGCAATGCCCGTCCACAAAGAGGCCTCCGCTTTGGTTTATAACGCCAGCAATCGGGATGTTGACACTGTGATTGTGGATGGAAAAATTGTAATGAAGGATAAAGTAATTCTCTTTACGGATGAGAAGGCAATGTTAGCACGAGCACGGAAAGTTTGTGGCGAATTATTTGAAAGGGCTGGAGTAGTTGTTGACTAATTGGTTTTCAACTACGGGATGATGATCAAAGCATTGTTAGGACTGGATGTAGGAACAACTTCAACCAAAGCAGTTCTCTTTGATTTGGATGGTAATGAGCTTGCTCGGGCAAGCAGTGAACCATACCATAATCATTCTCCTCAACCCGGATGGGTAGAGCAGGATCCTGAAGAAGTCTGGCAAGCAGTCATTAATACCATTCGAAATATTGTCAATAAATGTGACTCAGCCATCATTTTGGCGATTAGTATGTCTGTTCAAAGCGGCTCCCTCATCCCAGGCAATAAGGAAGGGGAACCTGTCTACCCCATGATCACCTGGTTAGATGGCCGCACAGGGAATCTGGTGAAAACCTGGAAAGATGCTGGGGTTGAAGCAAAGGTAAAAGCACTCAGTGGATGGTCTTTATATCCTGGGTTATGTCTTCCCACAATCGCATGGTTAAAAGAAAATCTGCCTGATGTGCATAATCAGACAACCCACTATTACTCCGTTAATGATTTTCTAGCAAAGCGATTGACAGGTAACCTGGTAAGCAACCCATCCAATGCAGGTGGAATGCAACTGGTAAATATCCATTCAGGAGAGTGGAGTGAAGAACTGGCGGAATTGGCTGGCATTGACGTGAGCATGCTTTCCGAGTTACAACCTTCCGGTTCTGTAATTGGTGAAATCCGTGAAAATATTTGCGCTTTAACGGGTCTTTCAAATGGTGTCGTCCTGGTCAATGGCGGACATGATCAGGTTTGTACAGCTATTGGGTTAGGGGTTAATGATCCAGGGAAATATCTGCTTGCTTGTGGAACAGCCTGGGTTTTCACAGGAATATTAACTTCCCCTGATTGGAAAAACATTCCGACCACCTTGGATTTGAATTTCCATGCCCACCCCCAACGCTGGACACTTTCGCAATCTTTGGGGGGATTAGGGGCTTCTTTAGAATGGTGGTTACGACAATCCTGGGCTGGAATTGATGGACACATCAATCGCCGGGAGATGTTCACCTCGCTCAGTTATGAACTCATCAGCACAACTGTTAATCAAGAGCTATTTTTCTTACCCATAACAGGTGGGCATGCAGACCCGGCAACAACCCGCCGTGGGAGTTTTGTGGGGTTGGAATTTAGCCACACCCGCGCAATGATGGCGAGAGCAATCATGGAAAGTGCCGGATATGAATTGCGCTGGGCGCTCGAACCAGTAAAAATGGCCGACCAACCTGTCGAGCGATTGTGGATGGTAGGGGGGGCAGCCCAATCCCCATATTGGCCATCAATTTTGGCTAACATCACGAATTTACCGATCCAAATCCCGGATTATGACAACTGGCCAGCCTTAGGGGCTGCCATTTTAGCCGGAGTAGGTTGTGGGTTGTTTACTGATATAAAATCTGCTGTTGAACTTTTCAAGAAACCATCCATAGAAATTCTCCCTGATCAAATTATTCGAGAAAAATATGATCAAGGATTTGAAAGATACAAGGAAATTATTCAGCTTCTTCATTAAAGTTTGAAGAGTTGGAATCAAGAAGAAATTGGTATTAGGAGTATAGAATGGAAAAACCAACAATCGCAATAGCAATTGGAAAAGCAAATTACAGAAGGATGTTCAGTCAGGAAGCCTGGGATGCAGCGGAAGCATTTGCCAATGTCATCCATCATCCTGGAGAAGAACCAACAACAAAAGAAGAATTGATCCAGTTATTAGGGGACGCGGATGCTGTAATCACCAGTTGGGGTGTCGCCCAATTGGACGCGGATGTGATAAATGCTGCTCCGAAATTAAAAGCAATGGCTCATATGGGTAGTAGTGTAAAAAGATTTGTGAGTGATGCTTTTTGGGAAAGAAAAATGCACCTGACCAGTACAGGGATTGCCCTGGCAAAAACTGTCGCTGAAACAACGCTCGGATTGATGATCGTCGGACAAAAGCGAATCTGGCAATTAGGGCAACATGTACGTGAAGGTGGATGGCGCGAATCACCGGTTTGGGATCGCTGGTATGCCTGTGAGTTGTATCGCAAAAATGTAGGAATTATTGGGGCAAGTAATGTGGGCAGGCACGTGATCGAATTACTGAAACCATTCAAGCCAAATGTTTTATTGTATGATCCCTTTGTGGATGCGGAAGAAGCAAGGAAATTAGGGGCTACCAAAGTTGAATTGGAGGAATTGTTAAGGGAATCAGACGTTGTATCTTTGCATGCTCCAGCCAATCAACACACCCATCATATGCTCGATGCCAAAGGATTAGCATTGATGAAAGATGATGCCTTGTTGATCAACACCGCACGCGGCACCTTGATCGATGAAAAAGCTATGATCGCGGAATTGGAAAAAGGTCGCTTTTTTGCCTTCCTGGATGTAACAGACCCGGAACCACCCTCCGCCGATAGCCCCCTACGAAAATTGGATAATGTGGTCGTGGTGCCTCACATTGCAGGATGTATCGACAACTGCACCATGTTGGGAGAGTTGGCTGTGGAAGAATTACGAAGGTTTTTCGCTGGTGAACCAGCGGTTTATCAGATTACCCCTGAATTATTTGAGAGGATTTCATAAAATGAGAACTAGAAGATTAAAACACATTTTTAAACCAGATGGCAGAGCTTTTATTGTTGCTTTTGATCATGGCATGATTGATGGCCCCGCCAAAGGGATGGAACAGCCAGCAGGGATCTTAAAGGCGATTGCAGATGGTGGTGCGGATGCCATTCTCACCACATACGGTACCGCGGAGAAATTTGCAGAAGAAATTGAACCTTTGGGGTTGATTATGCGACTGGATGGTGGTGGAACCAAATTAGGAAAGATGGGTCCAGGTTCCTTATTCTACAGTATCGATGATGCATTACGAATTGGGGCTGATGCAGTGGCAGTTTCCGCTTTCCCGGGAGCTCCGGAGGAAGAGGATTCTCTGCGCACGTTGGCTATGGTCATCGGGGAAGCCCATGCCTGGGGTCTGCCTGTAATGGGTGAGATGGTACCCGGTGGTTTTGACAGCCCAGACTATATGCGTTCAGCAGAAAGTATCGCCATTGCAGCCCGTGTTGGTGCTGAATTAGGAGCGGACTGGGTAAAAATCCCTTACGCTGAAGGGTTTGATGCAGTCACAACAACCTGTTACGTACCTGCAGTGATTTTAGGTGGTGCCAAAAAAGGTAGTGAAAGAGAAATGTTAGAGAAAATCCGCACCGCACTGGATGTTGGCGCAAAAGGTGTCGCTATTGGAAGAAATATTTTCCAGGCGGATAACCCGAAGGCAATGGTTTCAGCAATTGCAGCGTTAATTCATGAGAACGTTTCAATTGACGAAGCAATGAAAATTTTAAACGGATAAAAGAGGTGGCAGATGAAACGATTTGAAAATCAAGTAGCTGTTATTACCGGTGCGGCTAATGGCATTGGGAAGGCTTGTGCTCAACGATTTGCTCAGGAAGGTGCTTTTGTGGCTTGTCTGGATGTGACTGATGAACTTAATTCAGCCCTGGCAGAGGAAGTTCGAGCGATTGGTGCAGGAGCGATCGCTTTACATTGTGATGTAACTGATCCGGAGAGTATTAAAGCAGCCATTGACACCGTGATGGAAAAATGGGGTCGCGTTGATATTTTCGTAGGGTCGGCAGGGATTTACACTGGTTCTCCATTGGTGGATGTCTCATTAAAACAATGGAAGCGTACGATTGATATTAACTTAACTGGCATATTTTTAACCAATCAGGCCGTAGCACCCATTATGATGAAACAAAAATCAGGAAGTATCATCAACATTTCCTCC
>CAYSFA010000191.1:0-5426 GCA_964430025.1 uncultured Anaerolineaceae bacterium
TGGCCGTACTGCTACACCTCTGGAGTTGGGGTGGTTAACGCAAACGAGGTTCGTGATACTCGTCTCGCGCTGCCAAATGGTTTTTCCTGTGATGACGTGGTCCCAGCCATTTTCACTGCTCCGGCACACTCTGCTCCCCTGGGGATGGAAATCGCATCAAGAAATAATTTTCCAACAGGCTTCAATGATGACTTATATGTAGCCTTTCACGGTTCGTGGAACACCAATGTGGTCGCGAATTACCGTGATTGCAAAGTGGAACAGGTAATCCTGGAAAATGGCATCCCAACAGGCAGCGAAACCTTTGCTACCGGTTGGCGTGAGGATGGAAAACCATGTGGGGATCCCAGCACTTACGGACGCCCTGCAGACGTCATTTTTGGTCCAAACGGAGAAATGTTCATCTCGGACGATAAAGGAGGCAGGGTATACCGGGTTGTATATATTCCCTGATTTTCTTCTTTATTACCACCTCCCTTCTCTGAAACCTCGCTTCTCCCCTCTCCATGACTTAAATCCGACCATTGAAAAAACTAAACCCAAATTTTTTCCTTTGCACCTTTTTATTTCTAATCTTTGCGTCCTCACGTCCTAAATCTTTTTTCTCATCCATCAACCCTAAAATTCTCTCTTGACAATTACTTAACCCCTCTATATAATTTAGCGTTCTTAACTATTAAGAGGGCTTATGTCTGTTAATTTAGAAAAAACTTTTACGGAATGGATGCGACTGAATATGCATATCTCATTAGGAAATTTTATGAGATTTGCTAAAGAAAAAAATTACTCCATTCCCCAATTAAAGGCTCTGATCCACCTTTCTCACCACCAGGAATGCAATGTTTCCGAACTGGGGGAGGAATTTGGCGTAACCAACGCCGCCATCAGTCAGATGCTCGAAAAGCTGGTACAGCAAGGGCTGGTAATGCGAACGGAAGACCCCCAGGATCGACGCCAAAAAATCCTAGTTCTTACTCCGGAAGGGAAAGCAATCGCGCAGGAATCCCAGCGGCAACGGGAGAAATGGTTATCGGATCTTGTCAATTCTCTATCCGATCTGGAAAAAGAACGAGTTGATACTGCGTTACGTCTCCTGATCAGTAAGGCCTCGTCAGTTGAATTTACTAGTACTAAATCTTAAGCCATTGGAAAGAGAACACTAAACTATGCTTAAATTATTCCCATATATTAAACGTTATTACTTGATGATCCTCGCTTCGATCCTCTTGCTTTTCTTACAGGCAAATGTGGACCTAACCCTTCCGGATTATCTCTCCAGAATCGTTAACATTGGTATCCAGCAAGGTGGGGTTGAAAGCGCTCTTCCGGAAGCGATGCGTGCAAGCACTTATGAACACATTCAATTATTTCTGTCTCCTCAAGAAACAGAGACAATTCAAAATGCTTATCGTCTAATCGAACCTTCGGATGATCTATACACAGAGATTACTGCCAATTATGAGAATCTCGATGGCCAATCTATATACATCCTCAACGAGATGGATGAAGAGCAAACCTCACAGCTTACCTCCATAATCCGCAGAGCACTGTACGCTGTGTCATTCTTAGAACAAGTAACGGCTGATCCTGAAAAGGCAGCCTTAATGACCGAACTCTTTGGGATCGATATATCTCAGCTACCAGCCGGAATGGATCCATTCACAATTCTGGCGAATATACCAGAACCTCAACGTTTGGAAATGGTAAGCCAGTTACAACAACAATTCGACTCACTGGGTGAAAGCATGAATTCTCAAATGGGAATTGCTGCCGCAAAGGCGGAATACGAAGCATTGGGTGTCAATACAGCTTCCATGCAAAATAATTACATACTCACCACCGGTGGTTGGATGCTTTTGCTCTCACTGGTATCTGTGATCGCTTCCGTGGCGGTCGGCTTACTTTCTTCCCGCGTAGCAGCCGGGGTAGCTCGCGACCTGCGTGATTCAGTCTTCAGACGGGTCACCAACTTCGCCAAAGCGGAGATTGAGAAGTTCTCCACCGCATCGCTGATCACCCGCTCCACCAATGACATTACCCAGATTCAGATGGTTACAATGATGATCATCCGTATGGTGTTTTTTGCACCGATCATGGGTATTGGAGGTATTATCCGTGCCCTCGACAAAGCCCCCTCCATGTGGTGGATCATCGCCGCCATGGTAGTCCTCCTACTGGCAGTGGTTGCAGTTGCTTTCTCAGTAACAATTTCTCGCTTCAAACTGATCCAGAAGTTAATTGATAACCTCAACCGGGTCATCCGGGAAAATTTAAGTGGGATGATGGTGGTACGCGCCTTCAATCGCCAGCGTTTTGAGGAAAAACGATTTGATAAAGCCAATCTTGACCTGACTGGCAATATGTTGTTCGTCAGCCGCGTGATGGTTACCATCATGCCAATCATGATGTTTTTAATGAGCTCTGTGTCGGTTTTAGTCATTTGGGTCGGTTCTCATCAGGTTGCCCAGGCACAGATTCAGGTTGGTGACATGATGGCTTTCATTCAGTACACCATGCAAATTTTCTTCTCATTTATGATGATGGCGATGATGTTTATCATGTTGCCAAGGGCGTCCGCCTCCGCGGAACGTATCGTTGAAATTCTGGAAACGAAACCCAGCATCGTTGACCCTCAACAGCCCAAACGTTTTCCGGAATCTTTTCGCGGCGTGGTTGAATTTCGTGATGTTTCCTTCCATTACCCGGATGCCGAAGAGGATATCCTGCATGATATCTCCTTCAAAGCGTGCCCGGGCGAAACAACTGCCTTTATCGGCACCACCGGCTCCGGTAAATCTACCATCGTGAACCTTATTCCACGGTTCTTTGATGTCACCGATGGCCAGATCCTGATTGATGGCGTGGATATTCGGGATGTATCGCAACATGAATTACATAAGAAAATTGGATACGTTCCACAACGCAGCAATCTTTTCACGGGGACCATTGACTCTAACATGCGATTAGGCAATGAAGAGGCTTCCCCTGAAGAAATCCAAACGGCTATTGAAATTGCTCAAGCCTCAAATTTCGTTTCCGAAAGAGAGGATGGCCTGGAAGCAGAAATTTCGCAAGGGGGCACCAACGTCTCAGGTGGGCAACGCCAACGACTGGCAATCGCTCGTGCTTTGGTTAAAAAAGCGCCGATCAATATCTTCGACGACAGTTTTTCTGCCCTCGATTACAAAACCGACGCAGCTTTACGCTCAGCCTTGAAAACATACATTGCTAACAGTGTCGTTTTCATTGTCTCACAACGAGTTGCCACCATCAAAGGAGCTGATCAAATCATAGTTCTGGATGAAGGCAAGATAGTTGGAAAAGGAACACATAAAGAGTTAATGGAGAGCAATGAAGTCTACCGTGATATTGCCCTTTCTCAATTAAGTCATGAGGAGTTAGCATGAGCGAAAACAATAATACCTTCCCAAAAGAAAATCAAAATGGCAAGCCAGAAAAATCAAAATCATCACGCGGTGGTGGGGGTCATAGCCCCTTCGGACGTGGTGGTGCGATGGCAATGATGAAAGGTGATAAAGCAAGAGATTTTAAAGGCACTATGAAGAAGTTGATCGCATACTTAGGCCCACATAAAATTGCGACCCTGATAGTGATCATTTTATCCATTGTTTCTACGGTGTTTTCCATTTTCGGTCCAAAAATCTTAGGCAATGCTACCACCGTCCTCTTTGAAGGCGTAATGGGGCAAATCGCTGGATCCGGAAGTGGAATCGATTTCGATGCGATTGGTCGAATTTTATTAACAGCACTCGGTTTATACGTACTTTCTGCCATTTTGTCCTATGTACAGGGCTGGATCATGACCGGGGTGTCTGTTGATATCACTTACAATCTCCGCAAGAATATCGCCTCGAAAATTAATCGAATGCCATTGAAATATTTCGATGGAACCAGTCACGGGGAAGTTCTCTCTCGAATCACAAACGACGTTGAAACCGTCAATCAAACCCTCAGCCAAAGTCTTTCACAAATTATTTCCTCGATCGTAACAGTGGTTGGTATTCTCATTATGATGATCACCATCTCCTGGCAAATGACCTTGGTTTCCTTACTTGTCATCCCCCTATCGTTGGTAGTGGTACAGTTTATTGTCAAACGATCACAGAAATTCTTCCGCGACCAACAGGACTACCTGGGGAATGTCAACGGTCACATTGAAGAAATGTTCAGCGGCCATGTGGAAGTAAAATCTTTCAATGCTGAGGAAAGAAGTATTCAAACCTTTGATGGATTAAATACCAAGCTCTACCATACAGCCTGGAAATCCCAATTCCTTTCCGGAATCATGATGCCTATGATGAACTTCATCGGGAATCTGGGATACGTTGGTGTGGTTGTGGTGGGTGGCTACCTGGCCATCCAACGGTTGATCAGTGTTGGTGATATCCAGGCGTTCATTCAATATGTACGCTCTTTCACTCAGCCCATCACACAGCTCGCCAATATTTCCAATATTCTGCAACAGACTGCAGCGGCTGCTGAGCGTGTCTTCGAATTTCTGGATGAGGAGGAACAGATACCAGAGGTGGAAGAACCAATAAACCTCGAATCGATTAAAGGCAGTGTCGAATTCCGTAATGTTCAATTTGGTTATGATCCTGAGAAAATAATCATTAATAACTTCTCCACCAAGGTAGAACCTGGTATGCGCGTGGCGATTGTTGGCCCAACCGGTGCAGGAAAAACCACTTTGGTTAAATTATTAATGCGGTTTTATGATGTTCAAAATGGACAGATTTTAATTGATGGTCATGATATTCGAGAAATGAAACGTTCCCAATTGCGCTGCATGTTTGGGATGGTGTTGCAGGATACCTGGCTCTTTAATGGCACCATCATGGACAATATTCGCTATGGAAATAGCAAAGCGAGTGATGAACAGGTGTACGCGGCGGCTAATGCTGCCCACGCAGATTATTTCATCAGGGCTTTGCCAGGTGGATACAATATGGTGTTGAATGAAGAGACAACCAATATATCAGCTGGACAAAAACAGCTTCTGACAATTGCTCGCGCGTTCCTGATCGACCCCGCCATGCTCATTTTGGATGAAGCCACCAGTTCGGTCGATACCCATACAGA
Organism: uncultured Anaerolineaceae bacterium; assembly: GCA_964430025.1. GTDB lineage: Bacteria > Chloroflexota > Anaerolineae > Anaerolineales > Anaerolineaceae > UBA6170. The sequence continues at coordinate 5,104 of CAYSFA010000191.1, forward strand.
ATTGTTGATCCAGAAAGCAATGCAAAATTTGATGAAAGGTCGAACCAGCTTCGTGATCGCCCACCGACTCTCCACCATTCGTGACGCGGATTGGATCCTGGTGATCAACGAAGGTGATATTGTTGAACAAGGAAAACATGATGAACTACTGAAAAATAATGGATTTTACGCGGAGCTTTACAACAGCCAGTTCGCCCCGGTTCCTTAGGCTAAAAAAAAGTAATTCAAGAAGTCTGAACCCGGTCAGGAGATTCCTGACCGGGTTTTTTGTAGTTTATCTTCTACTCTAGTATTAGCGCTATTTGGGTGTAATTGGTTTTGTT
>CAYSFA010000192.1:0-5391 GCA_964430025.1 uncultured Anaerolineaceae bacterium
AAAGTGATCAAGTCAATACTGGTGACAGTTCTGATATCTTTGTAGTAGTAACATGCCAAGTGCTACTAGGAGCATCGTAGCCTGTGTTACCTCACCGAGATAGACAGGAACACCTAAAGCGCGACTCAATGTTTGAGCGCCCGTTTCCACGAGGCCAAAGAATACAGCTGCCAGACCAACACCAAATGCATTCAACGCACCTAACGTCGCGATGATTACACCTGTATATCCATAACCAGGAGAAATCTCGCCGATGAGATGGAAATGAATTCCTGCTACTTCTGCTACACCGGCTAATCCTGCGATACCACCACTAATTAATGCAGCAGTTAAAATGGTTTTTTCCACTTTAATTCCTGCGAATTTTGCAGCTGGTTTACCTAACCCGACGGCACGCATTTTCAAGCCAAATGAAGTTCGTGTCATCACTAACCAGAGGATGATAACCAGAATTATTGCTACAACAAATCCAAAGTTCAAACGTGATCTAGGGATCAGCTTAAAGAAAACGGCTGTTGGGGCAATATCAGGTGATTGTGGCCATCCAGAATTTGGATCTCGCCAGGGACCATTTAGAATCGCGCTGACAATATACGCCATAATAGAATTCATCAACAATGTTGTCACAACTTCATCAACAGCTAACTTAACCTTCAGTAATGCTGGGATTAATGCCCAGGCCATTCCGGCGATAAATCCACCAAGGATCATCAATGGAAGGGCGATGATGGCTGGAACACCATTCATTGCCATCCCAATACCCGTAGCAGCAATGGCACCCGCGTAAAGCTGACCTTCCGCACCAATGTTGTAGTAACCAGCGGTAAAAGCATAAGTGACTGCAACACCAGCGATGATAAGGGGAGTTGATTTAACCAAAATCTCCAGAATAGAAACCCGACTTCCAAATGGTGCTATTAGAAAATAATAGTACGACTCAAACGGATTAGCCTTCGCGAGAAGAATCAGGCCGGAAGTGATAATAAATGTTCCAATTAAAGCTAGAACAGGTATTAACGGTTTTACCCAGAAAGGAGGTGAATCTGTTTTTACAAAACGCCAACGAGGTTTTTCTATGTTTTCCATTATATTTCCTCCTTCAGTGCACCAGACATTAACAATCCTAATTTTTCTGGTGTGGCATCTTTAGTGCTTAATACACCAACAATTTCACCTTCGTAAATGACTGCAATACGATCTGAAATACTTAAGATCTCTTCGAGGTCTTCCGAAATCAACAATACGGAAGCTCCACGATTTCTTTGCTCAATTAATTGTTCGCGAACATATTCAGTTGCACCAACATCCAAACCTCGTGTCGGTTGTGGTGCGATTACTACTTTTGGTTCTCTTGAAAGTACTCTGGCAAGTAGAACTTTCTGCATGTTTCCACCGGACAAAGTTCGTATTCGATCCGATGGTTTCGCTTTAATCTGGAATTGGGCAATCAATGCTTCTGCGTTCTTTTGAATAGCTTTTTTATCAAGAAAACCTTTGTTTGTATATTCATCCAGGTATTCAAGAGCTAAATTCTCATAAACAGAAAGGTCTCCAACAACACCTTCATGTCGATCTTCCGGGATTCTCCCCATTCCTAATTTAGAGAACTCAGAAGGACTTTTTCCAATTAATTCTTGACCACTGATTTTTATTGAACCATTTGTAGGGGTTTTTACACCACTTAATATTTCAGCTAATTCTTTTTGACCATTTCCTCCCACTCCAGCAAGCCCAAGAATTTCACCAGCTCTAATAAAAAGTTTTAAATTTTTTAACGCTGATAATCCTTTCTCATCCAGAGCGGATAAGTTTTCAATTTCCAATATTTTTTCATTATCAGGGTTGGTTTCAGCTTGACGGGATACGCCAAATGTTTCTCGACCAACCATCATTGCCGCTAATTGTTTTTGGGTAACATTAACAGTATCTACCGTTCCGATAGATTTTCCATCACGTAATACCGTCACTCGATCGGTAATTTTTGTAACTTCATCAAGTTTGTGGCTGATAAAAATTACAGACAAACCATCTTTTCGTAACCTGTCTAGAGTTTCAAAAAGGCTATCAACCTCTTGTGGTACCAATACTGCTGTAGGTTCATCAAGAATTAAAACTTTCGCATTACGGTAAAGCGCTTTTAGGATTTCAACCCTCTGTCTTTGACCAACTGACAGATGGCGAACAATTGAATTTGGTTTTATATCTAATCCAAAAAGTTCTGCTGCTTCACCCACCTTTTTTTCGATCGCTGATTGATCAAGTACGAAGCTGTCTGTATAACCAAGTACAACATTTTCAGCTACTGTCATGGGTGGAACTAAAGCAAAGTGTTGGGTTACCATACCAACACCATTGCTAATAGCATCTTTTGGAGAGTGAATAACTACTTTCTCTCCATCAATGAAAATATCACCGGTAGTTTGTTGATAGAGTCCATAAAGGATCCTCATCAAAGTTGTTTTTCCGGCTCCATTCTCACCTAATAACGCATGAATTTCACCCTTTTTTAGCTGAAAATCGACATGGTCATTCGCTACCAGTTCACCAAAAACTTTGGTGATCTTTTGCATATCTACGATGTACATATTTTCTCCGACATTTCTCTCCCCTCGTTAAGAGGGGAGAGATAAAAATTCTAAATATGAAAAAAATATGTCAGGTGAAAAGTGGTAAGCCCTGACATTTTTTTTGAATTTAGTTTGATCCTGCTGGTGCTGCTTCGTCAATATTTACACGGAAGAGACCATCTTTGATTTCTTGTTCTTTTTGGGTAACCATACTAAGTAAGTCTTCTGGCAATTTTGAATCCATACCATGCCATGGTGCTAAATATGCACCACCTTTAGCAACCATAGAGAAATCTTTTAAGTCCTGGGAGGTGAAAGTACCGCCCTTAACCTGGTTGATGACATATTCAACTGTTGGGGTCATGTTCCAAACCACACTGTTGACTACATGATCGGGGCCTAATTCGTACTGGTCGCTCATGTTACCGAAGGCATATAAACCATTCTCAACAGCTGCATCAATTACACCAAATCGTTCTGCGAAAAGAACATCAGCACCATTGTCGATCTGAGCCAATGCTGCTTCTTTAGCTGCGGCTGGATCAAACCAGCTGTTGATGAAGGATACCAAGACTGTTGCTTCGGGATTTGCTTCTTTGACACCATCAATAAATGCATTGACGATACGATTGACTTCAGGAACTGGCAGACCACCAACTACACCGATGACACCAGTTTCAGATAAACCACCGGCCATTAATCCACACAAATAGGCTGGTTCATGGATCCAGTTATCAAAAACTGCCACGTTTGGCTCTGAGGGTCCAAGACCTGAACCGAAAACGAAGGCGATTTCTGGATATTCTGCGCCAACACGGCGGACAGCTTCTTCATTACCGAAGGCATCACCAAAAATGGCTGCTGGTTTCTTTTCTTCTGCTACTTCGCGCAAAATTCTTTCCATGTCGCCAGAATAACCGATGTCGTCAGTATATTCATATTTGATTTTTCCTTCATCAGCTGCTTTTTGAAGAGCTTGATGAATAACACCATCCCATGGTTCTTCAATAGCGGTTGCATAAGCACCGAAGAATAATGGGAGTTCACTGGCAGCTGGTTCTTCAACTGCAGGGGCTGCAGGCTGGCAGGCACTAAGTAAAACTGTGGCCAATAGGGCAAAAATTACAACTAATTTAATTTTCTTCATTTTGAAAACTTCTCCTTTTATTATTTTAAAAACATTAAATTTAAAACAGTAGCATTTATTCTAAGCTTGGGTAGTTCACCTCCTTTGGGTCCTCTCAAATGGATTTTTGAAACGCATAATAATTAGCGGAAAATTTAGTTTTGGTTAAGAAAGTTTATTGAAAATTAATATAATAGGAAGTTTGTTTAGTATAAGTTTATAGAAGAAACCCAAAAAAATCAAGAATATTTCAGAAAAAAGTGAGATTTGTCAGACATTTTAGTAGATTTAGTACATTTGATTGATCAAATTTAATAGTCGAAAGATATGTTAGCTGTTATATAATTATCAAATGAGTGATGAAATTGAACTAAGCGAACGAGAAAAAGAAATAATTAAGCTCGTTGCAACCGGAGCAAGTAACAAAGAAATTGCCAAATCATTGGTGATAAGCCCAAATACAGTAAAAGTTCATCTTAGAAATGTTTTCGCAAAATTGGGGGTGTTATCAAGAACTGAAGCAACTATGACAGCCATTCGAATGGGATTGGTTGATTCACCAGGATCAACATCACAATCAGGCCTTGATGAAGACAGTTTACAGCAATTAAATGATTCTCTTTCAGCGAAATTGCGTTTAGAAAAGGAAACAGAATTTTACAAAAAGAGAAATAAGTTGATTGGATGGGGTGCATTGGCTCTGGTCATTTTTATTGTTGGTTTTGTTTTGGTTAGGGATATTTTTTTTAACAAAACCCCAGGAAATATTAATCCGGAAGTGATTGAACAACTTAGCTCTGATCGATGGACTGAGCTAAAGAATATGCCTACTGGATTGTCATCTATGGGTTTTGTTAGATTTGAAGACAATTTCTTTTTGTTTGGTGGTCAGAGCGAGAGCGAAGTACTGGAACAGGTATTGATCTATGAAATAAATGGTGATCAATGGTTGACAGGTGAGAAATTTCCTCAAAAATTAACCCATTTTCAAGCGGTTCTAATGGGAGAAAAAATATTTATACCTGGAGGGTTGGAACCTGAAGGGAAAGCTCTGAATTCTTTATGGATATATGACCCTCGAAATGATCAATGGAGCCAAGGTAAAGATTTACCAAATCAAGTCGGTGCTTATTCTGCTGTGGCTTATGAAGGAAAAATGTTTATTTTTGGTGGATTTGATGGCGAAAATTATTTGGATTCCATCCTAGTGTTTGATCCCGGGTCTGATGAATGGATAAATTATGGGACTCTTCCTAACACTTCCGCTTATTCATCCGCAGTTGTTCTTGGGGGAGCAATTCATCTCTTTGGTGGTAAAAATGAAACCGGTATCCTGGATGACCACTTAATTTATTATCCCCAAAGACAAAACACCTCGGAAAATGCCTGGGTTGAGTCAGCTGAACTACCTGATCCTCGTTATGGCATGAACTCTATTGTTTTAGCGGATATGGTTTATCTGGTAGGGGGAAAAAATGAAAAGGATGAATTCCTTTCCCCCATTCAATATTTGCCACAGAAAGATAGTTGGGTTGAGATTGATACTCCTCCGATTGAGATTGGTTATACCCCTGCAGTCCTACCTTATGAAACCAGGTTGTATGTTTTTGGGGGACAGAATTCAGAAGGCTTATCAAACCAATCGCTGATGTATCAGGCTGTGTACACCATTTTGGTTCCTGTGGTGCGATAAAAAAA
>CAYSFA010000193.1:0-5384 GCA_964430025.1 uncultured Anaerolineaceae bacterium
CCCGAAATATGCTGTGAGTAAAACAGTAGAGACCATCAAGAAAAACACCAGCAGATCTCTAAGCAGAAAATTCACTTTCTTGCAAAAGGTCTACTGGGACAAGAAGGGTATTTGGGGAAAAGGATATTTTGTCTCAACTACGGAATCAACGAAGAAGTGATTCGCAGATACTTCAAATCCCAGGCAGAAGAAGAAACAGGACAAGCACAGCTTGAGTTCTACAAAGTTTAATTTCCATAATTTTTAAGTACAGAAAAATACCCACAAGTTGTTGATGCGAACTTGATATTAAAAAAATTTGCATTCAGAAAAAAGATACTATATAATTAAAGTAACTAAAAGGAAAGGCATTTCCATATTATGGAAATACAACCAAAAGAGAAGGAAAGAATTAAATCTATCGATAAATCCCTTAATATATTAGAATTTCTTTCTGGTTATGGACAAGAAATAGGCATTGTAGAGATTAGTGAAAAACTGAGTATGGGTTTCAGCACAGTTCATAGAATTCTTAATACCTTAAAATCTCGTGGCTATGTGATTCAGAATCAAAGCACTGCAAAATATAGACTAGGAATTAAGTTGTTTATGCTTGGTAGTGAGGCGCAAAGCACTAAAAACTTAATCAGAAACATTAGACCCTACCTCAGAGAATTATCTAAAATAACTAATGAAACAGTTAATCTGGCAATTTTAGAGGATAAAGAGGTTGTTTACATTGATACCATAGAAAGCTCAGAGTTTCTGAGAACTGATATTAGTAAAGGAACGAGATTACCCGCACATTCTACTGCCTTGGGCAAAGTACTGTTAGCTTTTTTAGATAACGAAAGTCTTAATTGTATATATAACAAAAAAGAACCTTTTATTTCAATGACTACCAAAACAATATCCTCGTATAACCAATTAGTAGAAGAGCTTCGTATTGTCAAAGAAAGAGGCTATGCTACTGATTTTGAGGAGTTTAAGGTTGGAATTAACTGTATAAGTTATCCTATTTTTAATGCAAATAAAGAAGCTATTGCTGCAATAAGCTTATCGGGACCTGCTACACGTTTCACTTTCGATAAAATAGAGGAAAAGAAAAATATTTTATACATTAAGTCAAAGCAGATCTCAAAAAATTTAATATAATTTAATGTAAAGGATAGTATTATATGATTAGTATAAAGAATAATAAACATGATGAGCTAAATAAAATTGCATTGAACTTACGACGAAATATTATCAGCATGATTCAATCAGGAGAAGGTGGTCATGTTGGTGGTAGTTTATCAGTTGTTGAAATATTGACTGTTTTGTATTTCTTAATATTGAGATGTAACCCTCAAGATCCAAAATGGGAAGATAGGGACCGATTTATTTTAAGTGCCGGACATAAATGTCTTGCTCTATATTCTGTATTGGCAGAGAAAGGATTTTTTGATAAAGAAATTTTTGGGTTGTACGATTCTTTTAACGGTCCATTACCAGGCCATCCTGATAGACACAAATTGCCTGGTGTGGAAGCCAACACAGGTTCTTTAGGTCATGGTTTAGCTATAGGAGGTGGAATGGCTCTTGCCGGTAAAATCAACCAGAAAGATTATAAAGTATATGTCCTTATGGGAGATGGAGAAACTGCTGAAGGTTCTGTTTGGGAATCTGCTGAGATAGCACACCATTATAAATTAGATAATTTAGTAGCTATTATTGATAGAAACAGATTACAAATAAGCGGAGAGACAAAAAATGTTTTAGATACGGAATCTTTATTAAAAAAATGGAAGGCTTTTGGATGGGAAGCTTTAGAGGTTAATGGACATGATTTCAATGAATTAATTGATGCATTCAGAAACTTACCAATCAAAGAAAATAAACCGAGCTGCATCATAACAAATACTATCAAAGGGAAAGGCCTTTCTTTTGCAGAAAATAATTATAAATATCATTATTGGAAACCAACAAAGGAAGAAATGGAAAAAGCTTTAAAAGAATTGGGGATGAAAAACTAATGAAAGAATTAAAAGACCCTCGTAAAGTTTTTGGAAACCAAGTTTTAGAATTAGCTAAACAAAATAAAGATATTTTAGCTGTATCAACTGACTCTTCAGGAAGTTCAGGATTTGGGCCTTTTAAAGAACAATTTCCTGATCGGCATATAGAATTTGGTTTAACAGAACAATCTGCTATAGGTTTCTGTGCTGGATTGGCACTAAGTGGGAAAATACCTTTTATATGTGCTATAACCCCATTTATTACCATGCGTTGTTTTGAGCAAATCAGAGATGACTTGGCTTATACTTTTTCAAATGTTAAATTCGTAGGTCGTAACTCCGGCCTTGATTATTCTTATTTAGGTTATACTCATCAATCATTAGAAGATATAGCAATAATTAGAAGCCTGCCTAACATGGTAGTACTCGCACCTGCTGATGCCGTAGAGATAGAAGAATGTGTTAAAGAAGCATCTAATTATAATGGTCCTGTTTATATAAGAATCGGTAGTGAAAAATTACCAACTTTCCATAATGCAGGATATAAGTTTTCTATTGGCAAAGGAGAAACTCTCCTGGAAGCACAAAATATAACCTTAATAAGTATGGGTGGAATGGTATGGAGAACAATGGAAGCCGCAGCAGAACTTTTAAAAAAAGGCATAAAAGTTGGAGTCATTAGTATGCCTACTATAAAACCCCTTGATTGTGACCTTCTTTTCCAAATATCTAAAAAAGCAAAAATTATTTTGACAATAGAAGATCATAGTATTATAGGTGGTTTAGGTAGTGCGGTAAGTGAGTTTCTCTCTAAAGAGAATCCTACGAAAGTAATAAAATTAGGAGTACCAGATGTTTTTAGCACAACTGGTTGTTTTGAAGAACTTCTGGGGAAATACGATCTTTCAAAGAAGGGGATTATCGATAAAGTAGTTAGTATTGCTAAATAAGGGAAAAATTATTTCAATAGAGATAGAGATTAATAATGGGAGGAAGTTATATGAAAATAGCAATCGGATGTGACCAAAATGCTTTGGATATGAAAAATGCTATTCTCGAGCTATTGGATGAGAAAGAAATAGAATATACTGACTTTGGTGTCTTTACCAAAGAACCAGTTGATTATCCCGATATAGCTAAAGAAGTGGCTTATGCTATATCCAAAGGAAAATTCGATAGAGGTATTCTTATTTGTGGTACAGGTTTAGGTATGGCAATGGCTGCAGATAAGGTTAAAGGAATAAGAGCAGCAACTTGTTCTAATGTTTACCAGGCAGAAAGAGCAATTAAAAGTAATAATGCACAAATCATGGCCTTAGGGGCCCAAGTCACAGGGATAGAATTGGCAAAGTTATTAGTAATTGCCTGGTTAAATTCGGAGTTTCAGGGTGGTAGGTCAGAAGTAAAAGTAAATAAAATTATGAAAATAGAAGAAGAAAATTTTAATTAAACTCATACTATATATATTATCGGAGGATAAAAAATTATGACTAATCGGAAAGAAAAAAGTGTTTTAGAAAGATTAATAGATGTAAATCCCGAAGCAGAAATATGGTGGGATTCTTCGCCTATTATTTACAATGATTGGGTAAAAGAAGTTTTAGGAGAATTGCCGGATGAAGATAAAGAAATTGTTCAAAAACAGCTGGGTGAATATTACGATCCCGAAAATCCAGAAAACATGCTTTTTAAAGGTGTAACTACAAACCCTTCTTTGTCAATGGCAGTCTGTGAAATACAAAAATCTTATTGGGAGAATTTCGCGGATGAGCAGATTGCTAATAATCCAGAAATAGATAAAGAAGGATTATATTGGTTAACCTATAAAGAAATCGTTAAAAGAGGAGCAGAAATGTATATGCCCCTTTTTAAACAATCAAATTATAAATATGGATACATATCTGCCCAAGTAGACCCTCGTTACATTGATGACAAAGAAAAAATGCTTGAACAAGCATATGATTTGGTAAAAATATCTCCTAATGTAATGATAAAGGCACCTGGCACAAAACAGGGTTATGAGGTTATTAAAATATTAACTTCTAAAGGCATCGCAACCAACAATACTTTATCTTTTATAATTCCTCAATTTATTGCTTGCGCTAATGCAGTTCAAGAAGGTCTTGAAATTGCTAAAAAAAATAAAGTTGATTTGAGTACCTGGAGATCAGTAATAACAGACATGATGGCTAGATATGGGGATTTAGGAAAATTAATAGACAAGGGATTAGAAAAAGGAATTGAGCTTTCTGAAGCAGATGTTAGATGGGCAGAAATAGCAATTATCAAAAAAATTCATAAAATTCTTAAAGACAGAAATCATCCTAGTAAGATGCTGGCATGTTCAATGAGAGTATCTCCGCCAACCACAGACAATAAATCCGCTGTATGGCACTTAGAAAAAATTGCCGGAGGTAATTTTGTTTATACATGTCCACCAAAATTTATTAAATCCTTAATATTAGAATGTGATGATTTAGAGTTCAGAGATCAGATTGAAGAAGAGGTTCCAAAAGAAGTATTAGATAAATTACTAAAGATACCTTATTTTGAACAAGCTTATTTTGAAGATGGACTTGCTGAAAGCGATTTTATTAATCATCCTTCTCTTAGTGCTACAGCGAAAGAATTTTCTGATAGAACTTATAAGATGATTGATTTTGTTGCTAGTCGATTAGATAAAAAAGGAAACTAAAAAGCATAGAGGAGATATTTATCAATCGTATAATATATATTTGGTAATTACTTAATATCAAGTTATATTAATCGAATCTTGATATTCAAACTCTTATATTAGAATAAAAATATTAAAGGAGATTATAATATGGGGAAAGACTATAAAAAAAAGTTATCTGGAATCTTTACTCCAAATGTTACCCCTTTTATCAATGAAGAGGTAGCATATGATAAGATTGCAGAGAATATTGATCGATATAATCATAGTAAGCTTAAGGGGTATATGCCATTAGGTAGTAATGGTGAGTTTAGAAGTTTAACCGATGAAGAATCAATTAAAATTATTGATGTATATGCGAAATATGCTGCCCCGGAGAAAACACTTATTGCAGGTGTTATGAGAGAATCATCCAAGGCAACTATTGAATTTATCAAGAAAATCGCAGATAAAGGGGTAGACTTTGCTACTATCTTAGCACCTCATTATTTTGTAAAATTTATGACAGATGAGGCATTGGTGAAATATTATACCACTATTGCAGATCAATCTCCCCTACCTATTATGATTTACAATGCCCCTAAATTTGCTGGGGGACTTGTTTTTTCGACGAATTTAGTATCTACTTTAGCCGAGCATCCTAATATTGTAGGAATGAAAGACACATCCAAAGAAGATATATCAATATATGTTAATGTAATACCAGAAGAAGCCGAATTTTTTGTTCTAGCCGG
>CAYSFA010000194.1:0-5305 GCA_964430025.1 uncultured Anaerolineaceae bacterium
TGCCATTGGCATTCCGCAAACCCAATCGCTTCTCCCCCCTTATGTTGGATTTCATATTTCCATTGGGCGGAAACCGGTAAATTCTGGTTACTCAGCACCAGTCGTTTTTGTTGTAACCCAACAGATACTTCCTGGAATGCCAAGATACAAAATAATACAAAAGCAAACAAAATTGGCCAAACATTTGTAAGGGAGAATGGTTTTGCAGTTTCAGCACTTTGTTGAAGTTTGGGGAGTGGCAATAATCGTTGTAACAAAACTAACCCGACAACAAGCATTAGTACACCAAAGGCACTAGCTGTTGGCGATGGAAAAGGTAATGATATTTCAGGAAATAAACCTGCTTGTAGAAGAACAATAAACGCGACAAAGTTATTGGCAGCATGTACTATCATGGTGAAAGTTAATGATTGAGTTCGCCAATAGGTGAAACCAAGTAAAAACGCAATCAGGATTAAGGCAGGCAATCCTTGCAAACGAAGGTGGAAAAAGGCAAACAATAGACTTGGCACAATAATGGAGAGACTTCTCTTTGTGTAGTTCTGATACGCAACTTGAATGCTTCCACGAAAAAGGATTTCTTCACAAATCGGAGCAGCTACGACAAACCCCAGAAAGATAAGGAAAGCCTGTAAATAATTGGTTGGGATAATTCCTGCTGGAGAACCTGGCACATACCCGGTGATGGAGATCATGATCTGCTCGACCAGGCTGGTTACCATCCAGGCACCAGTACCTAAAATGATCGCTACTAGAATTAACGAAGCGCGTGGTCTTGTCCAACCTGCACTGATACGCAAATCAACTTGATTTCGGCGAAGCATCCACAAGGTTGGCGCAAGAATCAGGAGGATTTCCGTGAGCAGTAATCCCCAGGAGAATGAAATCGATTGCAACCAGGAACCCAGGATGATAACCAAAATCATGCTGGCAAGGTAAAGACGATTGACCTGAGAAATGGTGAGAGTTTTTTTCAAACCGGGAGTTCCCTTCTGGATATGTTATTTTGATTGTATCATGGCAGTAGAATGGATACTTGGCGAATCATTGGTGAATTCAATTTGATAATTTTAATTGAAAATTAGAGGTATATGGGTGGTAAAAGATGATTTTGCAGTTGTGTTTAAAACGACAGAATATACCTGTTCAGAATTATTTGATGTGATGGTTAATTGAACTTGATCTTTTTGATTTGGAAAGGCGTTTGATGGGATCTTGACTGATATTTTAATGGGGATGGTAGTTTTTGTTAGCACATCGCTGACTTCACTTACGTTTGTCTCCCAATTATTATCAAGAGTTTGGACTGTAAATGTATCGAACTCTCCATAGTTGGTTAAATTGATTTGATATTCAACTGTGCTTCCAATGGAACCGCTTTTTTCTCGATCTAAAGTCTGTGCAATAAAGAAGAATTGATCATCCGGATAAAGCCACAATTTCTGACTGGGGTCACCGAGGAGGTTGTACGTTTCCCAATAATATTGTTCTGATGCAATCCCATTGGTAGGAAAGGTTGTGTTAGATAAAGCTCCAGTTATTGCTGTTCTTAAGGTCGGTGGATTAAGTGGTTCAGAGTATAGAATTTCAAATAAATTTCTTTCGAGGGCATCATCTGGATCCCAGTAAGTATCATCTGCTGACCCTAGAAATGCAACCGCTCCTTTATTTTCCAATAACATCCAGGTTTCGCCAAAAACGGACTCATAAGTGGAATTCCCAAAATCATTGGTTACACAGGCGAAACTAGCCACAAATGAATAAGCTTGATTTTCAACCAATGTATAAAGATCACTTGATGTAATGTTATAAATTGACGGGTCTAATTCTGTCCATGAAAGGTAATTTCCATGCCCAGAATAAGTTATGACCCCTCGTTTGTTATTGATACTATCGACAATATTCCCTTCACGTGCTGAATACTTATGGCAATAAAGTTTATCTCCACCAGTGGTTGTGAGGTTGGTTGGAAAGAAAGCTGGGTAATTTAATGGACTGGTGAAATTTGATATGACATGGTTATGAGAACCTTCAGACACTGTGTAGTGGTCACAACTAGAAATAAAGGATGTTTGAATATGCCAATCTTGAAAACCAAGCGTGTTATAAGCGATTATCTTATTTAGAATAATTTCTAAATCACTTAAATTATTAACAGGTAATCGACCTACAGCGATATCTGGAAAGAAATCTTCATCCATTGTTCCATAATATAAATCTGTTGTTTTATCAAAATACATCGCAAAATTGTTGTGGTTCGTTGTATTAAAACCGGGAATAAAATTTGTATCTCCAACTAACAATAAATAGGTGGGTCTCACTGGCCAGGTTTGATAAGCATTCTTAATGAAATTTCGAATTTCAGGTGCTGTTAGCCCTGACTCAGATAAAGTCCTAACCTCAACATCAAACCCTTGATCTTCTTTCATTGTTATAAACTCGGTTAATGCTGGTTCTAACTCATCCGGTGTGATGATCAGGTAGCCTTCCTGCTTTTCAGCTTTTCTATCAAACAATGCAGGCTCGGGCGGGTTGATCACAATCTGGCTGACCATCCGATCGAAGGAGGGGCTGTCATTGAAAACAACACGCTGAACCCCATCGATCTGATTGTCCTGCCAGGTTAACCGAAGTTCAAGCTTTTCCAGCAACTCCACCTCTCCATCGGCAGCTCTGTATCGTACCGGGTTCACCCAAATGGGTTGGATGGTGTAATCACGCATTCGAAAGGTGTCTTTCAATTCGAACCAGGTCTGCGGAAAGAGATCATGGCTGCCATAATGAATGGGATCAGGACTTGTCCAGGGTGGTGCCGGTTCTGATTTTGCGGCCTGGATTTGCGCTGGAATGATCATATTGGGTAAAGAGTATTGAGAAAGCTCAATCCGTTTGCTGCTTAAAGTTTCTTTTACTATATCAACCTGAACTCCATCTGGTACCAGAATATTAAAAGTTTTGCCTGGTAAGGCAGGTTCTCCCGGGTCACGATAGGAACCAAAATCATCATGCCAGATTCTGGTATAAGGCTGCCCATGTTGAGTTTGAAATTCTGCCCAAAATCCTGGGAAGGTAATAGTCACTTCAAGTGTGTTTCCATTTATTTGACTCACGTTTGTGTGCGGGCTGGCTCCTTCCTCATTGGTATCAGAAAGTGACAACCAAATAGGCTCAGCTGTTTGCCAGTTTTGGACATTGGCATTAAATGCTGAAAGAAAGAAGCCCAGCAAAAGAAAAACAAAGATTATTGGATAAAAACGTCTCATTTAATAAATGTTAGTTATAAGGAATTAATTGATTGTAGCATCGATTAACTAACAAGGACTTCAACTTTAGAGATAATAATTCTCTCGGTGGTTTTAACTCAACGCTTTTGGTTATTCCTGACAATTCTTCTGCAATGAAGTGACAAAATATGTCTTTACAAATAAATTATCCTTCTTTATACTTGGTAGGTATTTAGAAAAAACCATCGCTTTTGGCGATTTGAATTGGAAAATTGTGACAATAACTCATACTACAACCCCAACGACCAGTGATGGTCAGATCAAAACACGCGTCGTTTTCTTTGACATGGATCGGACGATTGTGGATGTATCGCCTTTCCATCGCAAAAACTTTTTAAACGTTTTAAATAAACTCTTTGGCATCACTGAATTGTTCAAGGTGATTACCTCCGGTGTGCCAATGTTCGAGGTTGTCCGTCGTTATGCAATAGCAGCAGGCATCAGCGAAGCAAGTGTGAACGCCAGAAAAAACGAAATTGAACGAATGCTGGTGGAAAACATTCAAACGATTTTGCCGCAGGATCTGCATGATTTTATCCTTCCAGGGACGGTGCAATTAATGGAAACCCTCCATAAAAATAAGATCCCGGTTGGCCTGATTACTGGTTCTTTACGTGGGGTTGCCAGTCAGATCCTTTCCAGAGCGGGTTTATTGGGTTATTTTCCGCTGACTTCTTTTGGGGATGATTGTGATCACCGCAGGCAAATCATTGACCGGGCTATTGAAAAAGCAACCTGGGTATATGGCTTATCACGCGAATCAATTGAATTAGTCACAGTTGGCGATGCGCCAATGGATATTGAAGCTGGAAAAGAATTCTCCGCGATCACTATTGGCGTAGCGACTGGACTCTCTTCCATAGAAGATTTGAAATCACATCACCCAGATTTTGTGTTTCCAGATTTACAGGATGTGCAAGCAATCCTTGATGCAATTAGATCCACATAAGTCACTTTTTTTTGCGATGAATTTCACAATCTATTTGACATTCAATATTTGAAGGCTTATACTCTAATCATCAATTGAATAATAACCTTCGGGGCAGGGTGAGGAACTAGTTTCCAATTCCCGATCGGTGGTATAACCCACGCGCACATAGTGCATGACCTGGTGAAATTCCGGGGTCGACGGTATAGTCCGGATAAAAGAAGGTAAGCAGACTCTTATGTTTGCTAATTTGCCCCGAAAACATTTGTTTTCGGGTTGTCTTTCTCCCCCGTTGGTTGTTAATAACCTGCGGGTTTTGTTTTGGAGATGAATGGAAATTAGCTTGAAACGATCACAGAAGAATAATCCATATAAAAATATCGCTGGAAAATATGGGGGCTGGCTCATGCCCATTTCGGGAATCATTGCCGTCTTACTATGGTGGGTTGTCACAACCTGGAGTGAATTACCCTCCTTTATTCTGCCTTCCCCGATGATTGTTTTACGAAGATTCGGACTGGTAGTAAGCAATGGCAGTTTAATCTGGCATACCACTTACACATTGCTGGAAGTTGCTTTAGGGTTAACCTCTGGGGCATTCCTGGCGACAGTTCTTGGATATTTACTCGCGAAATCCAGTACACTGGAACGCTTATTATCCCCTTATCTGGTTGCTTCTCAGGCCATTCCGATCGTGGCAATTGCACCTCTGTTGGTTATCTGGTTTGGCCCGGGACTGTTTTCTAAAGTATTAATTGCTGCATTGATCGTCTTTTTCCCGGTATTGGTAAACACCGTCGTGGGAATTCGAGCGGTTCCCCAGGATTTACGAGATCTTATGCGTTCTTTACGAGCAACTCGCTTGCAAACATTACGTTTTCTGGAAGTCCCAGCTGCCTTGCCGGTGTTTTTGGGTGGATTACGGATTGGCGCGACTCTTTCAGTAATTGGGGCTGTAGTTGGTGAATTTGTAGGAGCTGACCGCGGGTTGGGTTTTCTAATCAATGTTGGTCGCGGTCAATATGATACGGCATTGGTGTTTGTGGCTGTCTTCACCCTGGTGGTGATGGCGTTGCTTTTGTATGGCACCGTG
>CAYSFA010000195.1:0-1158 GCA_964430025.1 uncultured Anaerolineaceae bacterium
CATGCCAACCGACTTCACCATTCGAACCATATACTTTGTAAGACCCACTAATTCTTTTACTTTCCGGAAGGCTCTTGCCATATGCAAATTCAAAATTATCTCCAAGTTTCTCTATTGACCACCCTTTCGGAATCAACCCCAACTCGGACTCTTCCAATTCATCCGGGAAGAGATCCATGATCTCGGGTGGCAGGGGGTAGTCGCGGCCTTCCATTTTGGCGTAAACCGGGTCGAAATCGATAAACCATGATTTGAAGATGGCGCGAGCCATGGCTTCGAGGGTCTGGTTCATCTGGTGGTTGAGTTCGATTTTGTCATCCAGGGAGCCAAGGATGTAGACGATTTTTTCTTGAATATCTATTGGAGGTACTAATAAACCAAAATTTTGGATTAAATCGATATTTAGATTTCTTTGGGCACCCCCTCTGGCAATAAAGAGGAACTCTTCTTTGTAAACAATTAAGGAGTAAAAAAGAAATAAAGGAAGACAAATTTCTTGATTTGGAATCATGGCACAGCATGCTTGATTGGTTGCCGAGGGTTTAGTTAATATACCTAAACTTGTAATAGTTTTACCATCTCCATACATTGCCATTAATATAGTGTCTTTTGGAAAAAGTTTTGCTGATGAATTATCTAAGCCAGCTTGTGTTATTTTCTCCTTTGACTCGGACAGATACCAATTTTTTAATTCTTGTGTCTTAAACCAATTTATTTCACCATTCTCGTAATATTTCTTCTCAGATCTTAATGGTGTTCCCCCACTAGTCACTTGATGGCACAAATCTTTAATCTTAATCCTTCTCCAACTATTCGGAATTTGAAAAAATGGGTTAGGATTAGAAAAACCTTCGTTCGAATTAGCCATTATTAATACTCTTTTGGCAAAAAATAAAATTCAAATCCAACTATTTGGCCTCCTTAATTCAAATCCAGAATTACTCATAACCGGATCAGGGAATTGGCTTATGGAAAGGTTTCGTTCGCCAATGGTAAAGTAACCTGTCGCTGTTTTTATCAAATCCACAGAGAAACGACTTGGCGGGAAAGCAATGATGATACGTTTTTGTGGAAAAAGTTCGCGAATCAATTTTATTGGGGTGCTTAGATCACTATCACCACTGATGATAATTGCTGTATCATATTTTTCCTGAAAAG
>CAYSFA010000195.1:1168-5233 GCA_964430025.1 uncultured Anaerolineaceae bacterium
AGTAAATATGAAGCCAAATTAACATCACTCATTTTTTCACTGGATTTCTGATAGATTTGGTGGCACAATGGACATTCTGTATCGGATTTTAGATATTTCCCATAATGGATTTCCAAAGCAGGTGCTTTTGTGTCTAAGGCTTCCAAATATGTACGTTGTCTTTTTGCTTTTTTATTATTATTTCGAATTCTCGCTGTAAAATACCTAACATGATCAACTTGTTGACTTTCCTTGATCAAATTAGTAGACAGTAACAGTAAGTCCAACCATAGGTATTTCTTTCCAAACGCTTCTGATATTCCGTAATATAAATTAAAGCCATCTATATATGTATAAACACGCTCCAAGATCACCTCAATGTAATAAGTTTGTCAAAACCCCTTGACATTTGTTTTGAAAAAATATAGAATGTATTTACCCCGCCGGAGGATAGGATCGCCGGCCTGACATCCCTTAGGGGATGTTTCTTTTTTAAAGATATCTTTTTGGTTGTTTGATATTGTCTAAATTTCATACCCCAGCTCTTTCAGGTTTCCTTTTATTCTTTCGTCCAGTTCGTTACTGGTCTTCATCTGTTCGGAGAGGGTTGCAGTTAATTGCTCCATCTTTTCCTCAAACGGTATGCCATCATCCTCTTCTTCCTCAAGTCCGACGTATCGACCGGGGGTGAGGACGTAGTTGTTCTTGCGTATCTCCTCATGTGTAGCGGATTTGCAGAAACCGGGAATGTTTTCATAAGGAGAATCACCGGGTTCGCCGCGCCAGGCATGGTAGGTGTTGGTAATACGTTCGATTTCTTCATCAGTCAGTTCACGGTGTACCCGATCTTTCAGTACACCCAGCTTGCGGGCATCGATGAAGAGGGTTTCGCCTCTACGATCACGAGTGCCCAACTCAGGGTTGGCGGTTTTGGTTTTACTGAGGAACCACAAACACACCGGAATCTGAGTGGTGTAGAAAAGCTGCCCTGGGAGGGCGATCATGCAGTCCACCAGGTCGGCTTCGATGATGTTGGTGCGGATTTCGAGTTCACTGGTGGTGGAGGTGGACATGGAGCCGTTAGCCATCACAAAGCCAGCTACTCCTAACGGGCTGAGGTGGTGGATGAAGTGCTGAATCCAGGCGTAGTTGGCGTTACCGCCATCTACATTGACCACCGAGCCATCCTTCTGTTTGCGGGCACCAGCCTGGGGCGGGGTGCCGTAGCGCCAGCGAGGGTCTTTCTCCACCTGCGAGAAGCCCCAATCTTCCATATTGAAAGGGGGGTTGGCCAGCAGGTAATCGGCACGCAGGTCAGGGTGTTTGTCGTTGGTGAAGCTGTCACCGTATTCGATGTGCCCTTCAATGCCGCGAATGGCGAGGTTCATCTGGCACAATCGCCAGGTGGTGAAGTTGGATTCCTGACCGTAGATGGAGATATCCCGTTTGATTTTGGTGAGTCCTTTTTGGGGTTGGCCGTTGCCATTGCCGGCGTGGGCTTTCACGAAGCGTTTTGCCTGCACGAACATGCCACCCGACCCGCAGCAGGGGTCATACACCCGGCCGTTGTAGGGTTCGATCATCTCCACCAGCAGGCGTACCACGCATTGCGGGGTGTAGAATTCACCGCCGCCTTTGCCCTCGCTGGAAGCGAATTTGCCGAGGAAGTATTCGTAGACACGCCCGAGGATATCCTGCGAGCGGCTTTCAGCATCTCCCAGCCCGATGGTCGAGATCAGGTCGATCAATTGACCCAGGCGGATTTTATCGAGCGAGGGTCGCGCGTAATCCTTGGCGAGGATGCCGCGCAAACGTGGGTTTTCCTCTTCGATGGCTTTCATGGCATCGTCCACAATCACCCCGATTTCGGGTGATTTGGCTTTGGTCTGGATTTGTTCCCAGCGTGCTTCTTTAGGTAACCAGAAGATGTTTTCGGCGGTGTACTCATCGCGGTCTTCGGGGTCAGCGTATTTGGTGTTTTGCAGTTTCTGGAAGAATTCGATAAAGGTATCGTTGATGTATTTCAGGAAGATCAATCCCAGCACGACGTGTTTGTATTCGGAAGCATCCATGGTGCCGCGCAGCTTGTCGGCGGCTGTCCACAGGCGTTCTTCAAAGCCGAGATTAGAACCGGTTCCATTGGCCATAATGATCTCCTTTGTGGGATTGGTTGGGATGCGTTTCCCCCCTCGCATGGATGGGGACATGCGTTAATTATTATAGAGGAAAAACATCAAGAATAAAATAGGAATCGGGATTAAGTTTTGAGGGGAAGGCAGGGGATATCCTGTCCATCCTGTTTATCTTGTTTTTTAATGGTGCGCAGGAAACGCAGAGGTTGCCAAGAACGCAAAGTTCACAAAGTAGTGGCAAGTACAAGCCTCCCCTCCTTAAGGTGGGACAGGCTGCCCCTACGGAAATTCGGGAACTCCAAGCTTACTTTGTTCGTCTTATCAACCATGGGTGCGTCATGCACCTCATGAAACACCTAATTAATATGGAGTGATATGCAGCAAAGTATTCCGATGGTAACCCAACGGGCGAGACAACAACCCCAGCCAATGCCGAAGAGCAATTGGTTGGGTTATGTTCTGGTTGCAGTTGCTCTCCTGGCGCTGCTGCTCCCGATGCTGGGGGTGGCGGGGTTAGCGCTGGTTGTAAACCGACAACAGATCATCCTGCCTGGTGTGGGGGTTGGGCCGGTATCGCTCAGCAATCTACCCTTGGCGGAGGGGGCGACCGCGATCGATAATTATTGGAATAACACCACCAACCTGGTGGTGCTGAATGAGGAGTACAAGTGGGCAGTAACTCCACCCAACATAGGGTTGTGGATCGACCCGCTCAAGACGGCGGAAGCGGCTTATGCGATCGGGCGCGACCAGGGTGGGCTGGCTGAGCTGCTAGTGTTACTCTCCGGGAAACCACTCGAGGTTAAGCCGGTGGTCAGTTTTAATGAAGTCTATGCGCGAGAGGTCTTCACCGACCTGGCCGCTAAAATCGCCATCCCAGCCATCAACGCATCTCTGGCGAAGGATGCTCAGGGACACTGGGTTGCCGTCCCCGGCGTGGAAGGTCGCGGTCTGGATGTGGATGCCACCCTGGCGCTGATCAAAGCTGACCCGCAAACTATTTTACAATCCGGTTTTCTGCAGCTCCCGATGAAGGCCATTTCCCCCGCGATTGTGGATCTCTCGGCGGATGTGCAGAGAATATCAGCCTATTATGAGAAGCCGATCCAGCTGCGTGCCTGGGATCCGATCACGGATGAGTTGCTGACCTGGACGCTTCCACAGGAGTTGGTGGCCAGTTGGGTCCGGCTGGATGATCCGGCCGGTGAACCATCCCTCGTGGTGGATCAGCAGGCATTCGAAAAAACCCTGACGGATTGGGAAGGCAGCTTAGGCAACCGTGAAATCGATTTCACCGACCCAACCGACAGCCTGGATGACCGCTGGGTGGATGGGCTGCCCTTTACCATCACCCTGCGCCATAAAGCCACTACCTACAACGTGCAGGCGGGCGATAACCTGATCGCGATCGGGTTTGAGGTGGGCATGCCCTACTGGAAGATTCAGGAAGCCAACCCAGGCGTCGGGATTTATGGGCTGCAGGTCGGGAAGGTCCTGACCATTCCGTCCAAGAACGAGATGCTGCCTTATCCCCCTGTGTTGGGCAAGCGCATCGTGATCAGCATCAGTGAGCAGCATATGTGGGTGTACGAGAACTTCGCGTTGAAGTCTGAGCATGTGATCAGCACCGGCATGGCAGATTCCCCAACCCTGCCCGGTGTGTTCCAGATTCAGACGCACGAGATCAACGCCTACGCATCCAATTGGGATTTGTGGATGCCGCACTTCCTGGGCATTTATGAAGCGGTACCGGGCTTTATGAATGGCATTCACGGGCTGCCGCTGCTCTCCAGCGGGGTAAGGTTGTGGGGGAACGTTCTGGGCAGGCCGGCTTCGTATGGCTGCATCATCATGGATCTGACCTCCGGGGAAACGCTGTACCACTGGGCAGAAAACGGCGTGGTGGTGGAGATTTTGCCCTAACCCAATCAAAAAAACTCGGCTACAATTAGGC
>CAYSFA010000196.1:0-5126 GCA_964430025.1 uncultured Anaerolineaceae bacterium
TTTTACTTGGAAGGCACATTAATGCAAACAATCCAAAATTCTCTACCCCTGGTTGATCTCAAAACAGGAGAAGTAGCCAAAGTTGCAGCACTTCACGCGGGAAAGAGCTTGAATTCACGACTTTCCACTTTAGGTTTTACCCCTGGAGTTATTATTTATATGACTCATAACTATGGTCATGGGCCGATTGTCGTTACTGTTAGAGATACAAGAATTGCATTAGGTAGGGGAGAAGCCAGCAATATTTTTGTCACGAGAGAAGATTAAATGACCTGTCATCCAAATGTTTCACCACAGAATGGTCAATTCATCGAGAAAAAGACCTCTCTTTCCATTGCCCTTGCTGGTCAACCCAATATGGGAAAATCTACAATTTTCAATTTGTTGACAGGATTAAATCAACACGTTGGCAATTGGCCAGGGAAAACTGTTGAAAAAAAAGAAGGTCATTTTACCCACAACGAAAAAACGATCCACTTGATTGATCTTCCAGGAACGTATAGCCTTTCCGCGAATTCACCGGAAGAAATAATTGCCCGAAATTACATTTTGCAAAATAAACCTGATCTTGTGGTCGCAGTAGTCAGTGCTGCCAATCTTGAAAGAAGTTTATATCTCGCATCGGAATTGATAGTCCTTGAAACTCCGGTTATCATCGCGCTAAATATGATGGATGTTGCCGAACAAGAAGGGATTAAGGTTGATGCCCAAATCCTCGAAGCAGCTATAGGGGTTCCTGTGATCCCAATGGTAGCAAGTAGAGCTAGCGGCGTACGTGACCTATTAAGTTATGTTGATCAATTCATAGCAGGCAGCTTAAACTTCAATCCGAAATTACCGAAAATCAGCGAAGACCATCAACATGTCAAGGCTTTAATTGACCAACTTATAGATGGCTTTGTTCCGGATTATTACCCGAAAAATTGGGCTTCCATGAAGCTTTTGGAAGGTGATGTTGAAATTTATGAAATTCTGAAGACCGTTCTCCCTCTGGAACGTTGGGAAACCATCGATGAAATTCTAAAACAACATGAAGATGCCGGGTTAGCGATTGCCTCCGGAAGGTACGATTGGATTGAACGTAACCTGCGAGCAGCAGTCGCCCGACCCAAATTGGGGCAGGTAGGAATTACTGATCGCATAGATCAAATTGCGACTCATCCTGTTGGTGGGTTAGTTTTGTTAGCAATCATTTTGGGCTTGGTCTTTTGGGTTACCTTCACAATTGGAACCCCCATTCAGGAATGGATGGATGGAAAATTGCTTCTTCCTTTAGCTGTTTTTGCAGAAACCTGGTTACTTGATGCACCTCCATGGGTGATTAGCTTATTTGTGGATGGCCTGATTGGAGGGGTTGGAGCAGTAATTACCTTCCTTCCAATTATCATCATTTTCTTCGCTGCTTTTGGTTTTCTTGAAGACATTGGCTACATGGCACGAGCCGCGTATGTTATGGACAATTTTATGCACTGGATGGGGCTACACGGTAAATCTTTCCTCCCTTTATTCTTAGGTTTTGGTTGCAACGTGCCTGCAGTCATGGGAACCAGAGTTATTGAATCCTGGCCTGCTCGAATATTAACGATTTTACTTTCACCATTTGTCCCATGTTCTGCTCGGATGGCCGTAATCGCCTTTATTACCCCTGCATTTTTTGGAGACAAAGCTTTTCTCATTTCCTGGGGATTGATATTAGCTAGTATTGCGATTTTATTAATCGTTGGTGTGATATTAAATAAAATCTTCTTTAAAGGGGAACGAACCGCCTTTATTATGGAATTGCCTCTCTACCATATTCCTAACTGGAGGTCTGCCTTCGTATTAATTTGGCAGCGATCCCTTTCCTTCCTAAAACATGCAGGCACGATCATATTAATGATGTCGATTGTTGTTTGGGCATTATCTGTATTTCCGGGTGGTGATTTAGAAACCAGTTTTTTGGCTCAAATCGGAAAAATCTTTTTACCAATTGGAAATTGGATGGGTTTGGACTGGAAACTGACGGTTGCATTAATCACCAGTTTCATGGCTAAAGAGAACGCCATTGCCACATTAGGGGTATTGTTTGGCAGGACAGAAGAAATGGGTCTTCTGCAGACTATTTCTTCAACCTATACCCCAGCCGTTGGTCTTGCGTTTATGGTGGTTACACTGTTATTCATCCCATGCGTGGCTACTGTTGCAGTGATTAAGCAGGAAACGGGCTCATGGAAATGGACCCTGACCAATATTCTCGTCATGTTGGTGGTATCTATTGCAGTTGCAAGTGGGGTTTATATGATCGCCACTTCCTTAGGATTATGAAATGCTAAACAAATTACTTGCATTAATTAATGAAGGTGGATCATTAACACCGGCCAAATTAGCAGCCGCATTAAACACAACGCCAATCATGGTGGAGATGATGATTGAAGACCTGACAAGAAGAGGGTTGTTAAAAGGATCAGAGCTTTCCAACAATTGTGAAGGAGACGCCTGTTCAACTTGCTATCTGGCCAAGTCCTGCAGCCCAAAACTGCAAAAAGTTTGGACTTCCTCAAAACAGTAGTGAAAAAGAATTCAAATTTTCTTCTTTTTTCCGTCTTTTATCGCGAATGGTAAATAGAAAAGCAGGATAAAAACTGCTGCCAATAATTCAATGATAAGGATGTAAATCGGCCAGGGGGGTAAAACATCCAATAAACTTGCGGTTTCAGGTTTGTGCGCAACAAACAAATAGTTGCTATTTAACAACAAGTTAATAATGAAAACAAATAATAAGTAAAGATTCCCATAAATAGCCACCTTTTTTACGGATTTCCAGGTTGGTCGGAAACCTTCCACAAATGTCATATAAAGAGCTGAGATGATGATCAGACCATGGGATATAAACACTTGAAAATAGCGGTAATGGGGAAATGCATATTGTCCTAAATCTGGCGTCAGTATTGCTTGTAAAGCCCCTGCAATTCCTATTAAATAGGCAAATTCGTAAATGGTTTGGTTTTTCGTAATCAGCATATAGGCACATAACCATACCAGAGCACTACACAAATGTAGGGGCAGCATCGTTTGAATTGACCATTCCCCAATGCTCAAATTCCAGACATGCCAGGTGCTTTCATTGATGATTAGGATGATTGCCATTACCCAACGAACCGATTGCCGTTGTTCAGATGAAGATTTCTTCTGGCTCAAAATGATGAAAATTCCAACCAGAATGATCGCAACTATGGCAATCAAATGTTGAGTTGAAAATAAAACAAAGGGTCCGTAAGGGAAGTCTTTTCCAAAAAATGTTTCCATATACACCTGAAAATTTAAGAATGTTGTAATTGTAAGGAAATTATTCAAACCGTCAATTTATTATTTGATTCAACTTTTATCGTTTATATAAATTCGAGGGTGCTATTCTCTAAATTTGACCATCCAAAGAAATTCAACCTCTGATAGAATCACATCCAGATTGATAAATGGAGCCTACAATGAACTATGCAAACGATTTAGCCCAACAAATAAATGTGAAACCTCATCAAGTTCAAGCTGTGATTGAAATGCTGGATGAAGGGAATACGATTCCCTTTATTGCCCGGTATCGAAAAGAACGCACAGGGAGTCTTGATGAAGAACAATTACGGAAGATTGCATCTGGTTTGGAAAGACTGCGAACCATGGATGAAAGACGTGCAACCATCTTGAAGACAATTGAGGAACAAGGCAAGCTTACAGATGAATTAAAAACAAAGATAAATACTGCTCAGACGCTGACAGAGTTGGAAGATCTTTACCTGCCTTATAAACCAAAAAGACGTACTCGTGCAATGATTGCTCGTGAAAAAGGCCTGGAAGGGCTGGCTGAATGGATCCTCAAACAACCTCTTACCAAATCAGATTTGAATGAAATCGCCAGACCATTCTTAAAGGATACCGTTCCGACCGTTGATGATGCCTGGCAGGGGGCCAGGGATATCGTGGCTGAGCTGATCAGTGAACACAATGAGGTGCGAGCAAAAACTCGTGAGAAAGCCCTGCAATGGGGTGTGTTGAAGTGCATCAAAATAGAAGATGCCCAGGATGAAAAAAGAGTTTTTGAAACTTACTATAATTTTGAAAATCGGGTGGATCGGATCCGTCCTCATCAAACCCTGGCTATCAACCGGGGAGAGAAAGAAAAAGTCTTGCGTGTAGCTATATTATTAGAACAAAGAGATTGGGAAAATGTCATTTTTACCTTTTTCCACCCAAATCCTAAATCAATATTAAATGAACAATTACGAGAGGCGATCCAGGATGCAGCCGATCGGTTGTTATTACCAGCCATAGAGCGAGATGTACGTAGGGCGTTGACGGAAATGGCAGAATCTCATGCCATTACCGTTTTTTCCACCAACCTGAAAGGACTGCTTAACCAACCGCCATTGGCAGATTTTGTCGTCATGGGTGTTGATCCTGGGTTTCGGACAGGTTGTAAAGTCGCGGTGGTTGACTCAACTGGAAAAGTATTGGGCACAGCCACAATTTATCCGCATCCACCACAAAACCAAAAACAAGAAGCTCTGAAAACATTGAAAAGTCTTGTAGATAAACACAAAGTCACCTTAATTTCGATTGGTAACGGAACTGCATCGCGTGAGAGTGAACAATTGGTGGCAGAGCTAACCCGGGAAATGGGGGGAACCAGTTATCTGATCACAAACGAAGCCGGGGCATCTGTTTATAGCGCCAGCCCGTTGGCAAGAGCTGAATTGCCTGACCATGACGTTTCGATGCGTGGAGCAGTATCAATTGCCAGGCGTGTGCAGGATCCCATGGCAGAGTTGGTCAAAATCGATCCCAAGTCAATTGGGGTTGGGATGTATCAACATGATGTGGATCAGGGTGAACTTTCAAAGAGTTTGAGTGGTGTGGTGGAAGATGTTGTTAATAGGGTAGGGGTCGACATTAACACTGCCTCTCCAGCACTGCTTGCTTATATTTCCGGGATCGGACCTAAATTATCAGAAAAAATTGTTGCCCATCGTGATGAACACGGAATTTTTAGAAGCCGGGATGAAATTCGTAAAGTGTCGGGAATGGGTCCAAAAGCTTTCGAGCAATCTGTCGGTTTCTTGCGAATTCGGGATGGAAAAGAACCCCTGGATTCCTCA
>CAYSFA010000197.1:0-5125 GCA_964430025.1 uncultured Anaerolineaceae bacterium
TGGGTGTAAATTTCCTGTAAACAAAACTACTTAATGCCAACAAACCACCATATTGATCACTAAAAAAGTCATTGGTGAAGGCAGTCCAAATTGGTTTATCTGAGGATGCAAGCTCCCAGGCCTGGTTATCCCTGGTAAAAGCATCTTTAAAAAGATATCCACTTTCATACGGATCAGATTCATACCCCCAATCCACTAAATTGAAAGTCGTGATCAATCCTAAACCAAATCGTGAAACCAAAGCAATAATTATCACCCAGCCTATGAATCTCGATTTCTGGGTAGTGGTATACAAATAAATCAATCCAAAAAATAAAATTGAATAAAGGATGGCACTCCCCCAAAAAACGGACGCAAATTCTAGCTGAGAAATTGATGTAACAATAATTGAAAAAATTACACCGAGAGTTATAGAAATTAGGGCTTGTTTATAAATTTTCATGAAAGAAACCCATCAAGTGTTTTTTTTGCTCTTTCAACCCATTGAAACTGGACAACATCTTGTTTTGCTCTATGACCTAGGGCGGCCCCAACTCCAGGAGTAGATCGCAATCGCTCAATTGCATTTTTCCATTGATTTACATCATCAAATTCACAAAAAATAGCATTCTTATCATGTAATACTTCGTGGATGATTGGTAAATCACTGGTTATTATTGGTTTTCCGGCAGCCATATATTCGAACATTTTCATCGGACTGCAAAACTCTACCGAGTTTCCCCCACTACTTCCAGCTATAACGTTTTCATAGGGCATTAAAAGAACATCACCCAATAATTGATATGTCGGTATCTCTTCATTATTAACAAATCCGGTTAAGGAAATATTTTCCAAGCCTAAGTCTTGAATTTTTTCCTTCCAGTACCGAACATCATCCTTACGGCCACCTACCCAAAAAAATTGAACATCAGGCATAGTCTTCGCTAATTCCACTAAAAGACTCATTCCTCGACCCTGGTACAAATGCCCTGTGTAAACAGCTAAAAATTTTTCAGAGAATCCTAATTCATATCGTAAGTTAAGTGCTTTTTTATTGTTCTGGTATCCGTCAATAGACACACCATTCGGTGCAATGATTACTTCTTGTGTATTGAATTTAAAACTCAAATCTCTTTCGAAAAGGTTTCTTAACGCATTGGTTATGATAAGAAACCGCTTTTTGTATTGCGACATGAATAATTTTTTATGTAAATTAGGTCCAAATTTTCCTGTAGGTAAACCATGTAATTCCATTAAGAATGGAATTTTAAGTATTCCCGCAACAATTGCAATTTGCGGTAACCATGTATGTACTAAATCAAATTTGGAAAAGCTTAGTAACAACCCACATAAGAAAGAAAAATCATATCGACGAAATAACCGAAATGTTCTTATATATTTGATATTAAGTTTTTTGTTTATTCCAAAAATTTTTGCGATCTCATCCCAAGAAGCGTGCTTTTTTCCAGGGACGATTAAGACCACGTCATGCCCTAACTCTCGGTAGGCCTGACATACTTTCATTACTTGAATACTATTCGCGGTGGTTGAGGGAATTTGGCTAGTGGTAATTATAGCTATCCGCATTAATTATTAGTGCCTTTTCTTCGAGTGAAAGTTTCTTCAACCCCAAGTATACCATCACGCCTATTGAAATAATGAAGTACAAACTCAACAACCCAGCCTGCATAAGATACCCAAATTTAGGAATTAGTAAAAACATTAATATAGTTTTTACTAACCCTACGATAGTCATCACCACTAAAGGAACGTTCGGAAGATTGAATGATAATAATAGATTTCTATTCCAGAAAAATACGCTGGCAAATCCATACCCAACAATTAGGACTAATATATTGGGTAATGCAGGAATATACGCTCCATCTTTGACAAAAGATAAGAACCATTCACCAAAAGCTAATAATCCTGCAATACAAATGAGAATCCACAAAAACGCAATAATGCTGGTACTTC
Organism: uncultured Anaerolineaceae bacterium; assembly: GCA_964430025.1. GTDB lineage: Bacteria > Chloroflexota > Anaerolineae > Anaerolineales > Anaerolineaceae > UBA6170. Next base: position 1,954 of record CAYSFA010000197.1, read on the forward strand.
TCAGAAGTTTCTTAAGGTCATTCCATTGTTTTGAAACAATCTTTTTGTTGATCTGGGGGAAAGTTACCGTAATGAATTGTGAAACCGGCAATATAATCGCATTGATAACTGCAACACTAAACTTGTAATAACCTGCATATAACGGACTCAGGAAATACCCTACCCATAAAAGTTCACTATCTCTAATCACTAAATTTAGAGTGGAACTGATATTTGTACTAAAGGCAAACTTAAATAATGCTTTTTTGTTTTTTAATTCAATTAATTGAACTTTCCACCAACCTTTATCGATGAGTTGCTGCATTGTATTCAACCCAATTATAAATATTCCAAAACCATATAAGAATTTCCCTGCCAAATAGGCAATTAATATTTGGACTAAATTTCCACCTGTAAAAAATAAAATGACAATCCAGATCGCTGTCAGCAAACTTTGGAAAAAATTCAATATGGCTAGTTTTCTAAATTGGTTTCCGATCTGTAATATAGCAGTGGAAGTCTCAGTCATAAAATTCGCTAATAATGCCAACCCATACACCATTATCCATGGGGATATGGTAGGTTCTTTGAAAATTACATCTGCTGCCCAAGGAGCGAGCACTATCAATAACAGATATGCAATAACAGAAGTTAATAATTCTGATACTCCAGCAAATTTAATAATCGCTCCAGCTCTTAATTTATCACCGTTTTCAATTGCTTCACCGGCGAATTTAACAACCAATTCCCCCATTCGAAAGGACAGAAGGCGATTAACATTGGATGCAAATGAAACAACCATCCCTAAAACGCCATATTCCAAAGGACCAAGGATGATCGCGGCTAGCATACCCTGAATAAAGGTTAATCCAGTTGTTGCTGTATTACTGGTAACCATATACACAGTATTCTTTATAACCTCCCCTAAAGATTTATCCTGTTTCCAATCATGGAAAATCTTTAAAGGAGACTTCATGGCGTTTCGACCTGGCTTACCCAATTCCTCTCTTCAAAATACCAATCAACCAGTCTGGAAATTCCTTCATCAAGGTTAATTTCTGGACGCCAATTAAGCAATTCTCTTGCTTTCTCAACATTTGCACAATTTTGCATGACGTCAGCTTTATGTTGTGGAATATATTCAATGATAGCTTTCTTTCCAATTTTTTCTTCCATGATACCCACCAGTTCATTAATGGTGATTACTTCATGCCCACCCAGATTGATTAATTCATAATCAAGATTCTTTAACCCTAAAATAGTTCCACGGGCGATATCATCGATATAAGTAAAACCTCGTGCCTGGGTACCATCCCCAGTTACTTTTACAGGTATTCCTTCTGCGATCCACTTAGCCAAACGGAACATCACCATATCCGGACGTCCTGCTGGTCCATACACCGTGAAATATCGAAACACAGTAGTATCGATTCCATACAAATAATGATAGGAATGGCATAACGCTTCAGCACCCTTTTTACTAGCAGCGTAAGGTTGTAAAGGATGATCACTTTCAGTAGATTCAGGGGTAGGAAATGGAGGATTTTCACCATATAAACTTGAAGTGGAGGCGAGAATATATTTATTTATATTCTTTTGCCTGGCTACTTCCAATAAATTCAGATTGCCTACAATATTAGTATTGACATATACCCAGGGATTTTCTACAGACTGTCTTACTCCTGCCCTCGCAGCCAGGTTGATAATCGCATTGAATGCGATACCGATTTCATCGATCCAACTATTCAAAGCATCGAAATGGCTTATGTCGATTTGGTTAAAATGAAAAAGGTGGTAGTTTTTGAGTTTATTAAGACGCCAATGTTTCACGCGAACATCATAAGCATCATTTAAATTATCGATCCCATAGACAGTATGTCCTTCTTCCATTAATAATTCGGACACACGCCTGCCTATGAACCCTGCAGCCCCTGTTACTAAATAATTCGCCATTACAACCTGACAACCTTTGAATTTTTACGTCCAATTTCGCCTAATGCATTCCGTGTATCAACGATCAATTTAGATTTATTTAAGATCTCTTGATAATCATAAACTTTGTGGTTAGTTACAATGACCACACAATCAGCATCAATTAGGCCTTCATATAAATCTTTAATTGATTCCATCTCCCAATCATCATGGTGAATTTGTGCCACATATGGATCGTGATATGTTACTTTTGCCCCTTTTTGCTCTAATAAATGAATCACATCCAATGCTGGAGATTCGCGCACGTCGTCAATGTCAGGTTTATATGCTGCTCCAAGGACCAATACATTACTTCCCTTTACTGGTTTCCCAACTACATTGAGCGAATCTTGAACTTTAGAGACAACAAAACGTGGCATATTTGTGTTGATTTCAGAGGCTAGTTCGATAAACCTCGCATTGTAATTTAAAGACTTTAATTTCCATGATAAGTACAGGGGGTCAATCGGGATACAATGTCCACCCAACCCTGGTCCAGGTGTAAACTTCATGAACCCAAATGGTTTGGTTGCGGCAGCTTCAATCACCTCCCAAACATCCACGTTTAATCGGTCACACATGATCGCTAATTCATTAACCAGACCGATATTAATCATTCTGAAAGTGTTTTCCAGTAATTTAGCCATTTCTGCTACTTCGGTTGAGGAAACGGGAACAACTTTTTCAAGTGCCTGAGCATACCAGATCGATGAAATTTCAGAACAATCTTCTGTTATTCCCCCAATAACTTTTGGTGTGTTAATCGTCGTCCAGTCAGTTCGTCCTGGGTCAACTCTTTCCGGAGAAAATGCTAAATAAAAATCTTTTCCTACCTCATAATTACAACATTCCAATAATCGGGGTAAAACCATTTCACGGGTGGTGCCAGGGTATGTGCTTGATTCCAGGACGACTACCATCCCTGGATGAATGTATTTTGATAAAGATTCTGTCGCAGAAATAATAAATGATAAATCTGGATCACCTGTTTTCCTCAGAGGTGTTGGTACACAAATAGAGACTGCATCCATTTCACTCAGAACCGAAAAATCAGTTGTTGCGTGTAATTTTTGAGCTTTTACTAATTTGTCCACTTGTTCGGTTGGCACATCGATAATGTAACTCTCACCTTTATTTAACAAGTCAATTTTTTCCTGAATCGGGTCTATTCCTGTTACGTCAAATCCAGCTTCAGCAAAAACAACTGCTAATGGTAAACCTA
>CAYSFA010000198.1:0-5089 GCA_964430025.1 uncultured Anaerolineaceae bacterium
ATTGACCACCTACAGTCACGGCCCGGCTATGGGGGCTGCTATGCTGGCGTGCTTAGGGTTGGAGATTTATAGAACCGTGGAAGAATGTTCGCAATTCTTCAAAATTCAAAAGAAAGAAGTGGTTCCAAACAAGAATCTAACTGATTTTTATCAGATGAAGTTTGAAAAATATAAAAAAGCAATTAAGGAATTGGAGTAACAAGATGAATTCGCATCAAATAGAATCATCAGCATTCCTCAAAGATATCCACGCCTTGATGATTGACATTGATGGGACTTTGATCCGGGGGAATCAGGCTTTACCTGGAATGCCAGAATTCTTCCAATTTATGAATCACAATCAGATCAAATTTCAGGTTGCTTCCAACAATGCCACCAAGTCCATTGAGACCTACCATAATAAATTGACATCATTGGGTGCTGAGCTGACAGTGGAAAATGTACTTACCTGTTCTACCGTTACTGCCTTATATTTACAGGAACATTTCCCAGCCGGAAAAGTATTTATGATTGGGCAAGCTGGTTTGTCTCAAGCCTTATCCAATGCGGGCATTCAAATCGTGGATTCCTTCAACGGCAAGGTGGATGCAGTTGTGGTAGGTGGAGATTACGAACTGACTTACGAAAAACTTAAAATTGCCTGTCTTTATATTCAACAAGGTGCGCAATTCATAGGTACCAATCCCGACCTGCTCTACCCTACCAATGAGGGTCTTGTACCTGAGTGTGGGATGACACTTGTGGCGTTAGAAACTGCCACAGAAGTAAAACCCATCATTATGGGAAAACCGAACCAATTCATGTTTGAATTAGGAATGAAGAAGATGGGTGTTCAACCGACGGTGACTGCCATGCTTGGGGATCGGCTGGAAACAGATATTGAAGGAGGAAAACTCGCTGGGATGAAAACCATTCTTGTCGAAACCGGTGTGGATAGCCTTGAAAGCATGATAACCAAAGGAATAACCTCCGATCTGGTTGTAAGCGATTTGAAGGAATTGGTGTCCTTATGGTCACATCACTTAAAGTGAAAGGGTCAAAGGCTACTTCGATAAATGGGTAATCATTACGACGCGATTGTAATTGGTGCAGGATATATCGGAAGCTCAGTTGCTTACCATCTCTCGAAAGCTGGTATAAAAACCGCCATTATTGATCAAGGCGGAATCGCTGCAGGGGCTTCACGAGCGAATTACGGAAATATCCAGATTCAGGATCTTGAATTGGATCATAGCGTGGAGATGATCAAAACCGCTCGCAGTAAATTAAGTACTTTAGAGGCTGAATTAGGCTGGAATGTTAATCTCAGGAAGTTGGGTGGATTATTACCGATCGAGAATGAAAATCAATGGAACATCCTCTCTGAGCGTGAAAAAAGACTAAAAGCAATCGGGATCAATTCGGAATTAATCTCAGCCAACCAATTAAAGGAAGTAGAACCAACACTCGATTCAACCAAACTTCTGGGGGGCTTATATCATGCAGACGAAGGACAATTAGACCCTTTTCAGTTCATCAACGCTTACTTAACACGTGCGCGGGAATATGGCTTAAAAGAATATTATTTCTCACCGGTAACAGATATAAAAGTTGAAATGGATAGAATAAAAGCAGTGATCACCCCAGGTCAAAATTTTTCGACCTCAAAAGTGATCCTTTGTACCGGAGCTTATACTAATCAACTGGGGCAGATGGTAGGAAAAGAATGGGATGTCCTTCATTATGTACTTGGTCAAGCCATGGTAACGGAGTCAGTTCCATTCAAACTTCAGAACCATCTTGCTTCTGCTTCTTTTTTCGAAATGGGGGCAGACATTCCCTTCGGAACGATGTTGGCAAATATGGCAATCAGCCAATCGGCGCATGGGAATTTATTATTGGGAGAATCGATGTTTGAAGCACATCATTTTGTGACAAAAATTCCTTCTCAATCTCTTGACGCGATCTCCAGAAGCGTTCTCAAATATTTTCCAGGGTATAAGAATCTACGAGTTTTACGCAGTTGGTCTGCTGCCATCGCTGATACGAAAGATGGGTTGCCTTTGTTGGGACCCGTCGAGGGAGTTGAAGGCCTCTTCCTTGCAACTGCTTTTCGTTCCACAGTAATTGTCACTCCATTAATTGGGGAAACCATCACTCAACTCATCACCACCGGAAAAAGTGATTTGGATATCCATGCTTTTCTACCAGAAAGGAATGCTTATGTTTCGAATTAAAAAATCATCTACTATGCTTCCCGCAGTCCAACGCGGAAAACCTATTACCATAACAGTCGATGGAAAACCTGTTGAAGCTTACCTGGGTGAAACGGTTGCCGCAACCTTATTGGCAGCAGGAATTCGCACCTTCAGGAAGACTCATAAACTGAACCACCCACGCAGTTTGTATTGTGGGATGGGCGTCTGTTATGAGTGTCTGGTAACAATCAATGGGGTACACGCGCAACGTGCATGTGTGACTAATGTGGAAGAAGGCATGGTGATTGAAACCGAAAAGGAGATGGAATTATGACCGAGAAATTCGAATTGGTTGTAATTGGAGCAGGTCCTGGCGGGATGGAAGCAACTATCACAGCATCCGAAAACGGGGTGAAAACCGCTATGATTGATAATTATCCTCAACCTGGCGGACAATATTTCATGCGTTTTCCTGCTGAATTTAAGGTCGATTACGAAACGAAAACCGAAACGATGGGGAGAAATCTGGTTAACCATGCATTGCGTGTTCCGGGGTTAAAAGTGTTTAATTGCCTGGTGTGGGGATTATTCGAGCAGGATCATGGCTGGTTGGTTGCTTTATACGGGAAAGATTCTCCAAAATACATTCATGCCAGAAACTTAATCCTCGCGACTGGATCTTATGACACACCAGTTGCTTTTCCGGGTTGGACGCTTCCTGGCGTGATTACCAGCGGTGGTACATTGGTACAACTTAAGAATCAGCGGGTTGCTCCCGGTAAACGCGCCTTGGTGAGTGGTACTGGACCGTTATTGTTTTCGGTTGCCGCTCATCTCATAGATGCAGGGGTTGAAGTGGTGGCTGTTTGCGAAGCAAACCACATCCTGCCGCGTGGTATCAAATATGCCTTTACCATGTTAAAACAATGGGATCGTTTATCCGAAGGGGCTAAATATATGAGCAAAATCATCGGGAAGAAAACCCCCTATAAAATAGGTTATTCCGTCATAGAAGCACAGGGAACTGACCAGGTGGAACGTGCACGAATCGCCAAATTGGATAAGCAAGGGCACCCAATTCCAGGCACTGAACAGACTTTAGAGGTTGATTTGGTGGTGAGTGGCTTTTCTCTGACACCAAATGCTGGTCTGGCTAAATTACTCGATTGTGAGATGGAGTATCAGGCTGGGAAAGGTGGTTGGATTCCCGTACGAGACGAGGACTTCCAGACCAGCCTGCCCGGAGTGTTTGCAATCGGTGATGGGGCAGGGATTGGTGGTGCAGAAAATGCCCGTTTGGAAGGCAAAATCGCTGGAATGACCGTCGCAAAAATAACCGGGCATGCCAGCCTGGCAAAAGATAAAGCATTTAAAGAGGAAATAAAATCCGACCTCAAACAGCAAAAGAACTTTGGAAATCTGTTAAGTGACCTTTTCACCCCTCCCGCGGGATTAGTATCTCTCCTCAAAGACGACACAATTGTATGTCGCTGTGAGGAGATTACCTTTGCTGAGATAAAAGACGCGATTCAAAAAGGTGCGCGATCTATCGGAGAAGTAAAAATGCTCACCCGTACTGGCATGGGAAATTGTCAGGGACGTATGTGTGAACATACAGTGGCATCCATCATCGCACATACGCTGTCAGACGAAGAGATCTCCCGGGAAAAAGCCGGTTATTACTCAGTCCGCCCTCCATTACATCCATTACCACAAAGTTACCTGGCAGAGGCAGTACCAGAAGATGAGTAGAAAAAAAGGTTACGGACACAATCCGTAACCTTTTTCAAATGTTTTTCTGATTAGAAGACGGGGGGAGAAATACAGCAGATCAACGCTAATTTATCATCGCTGTCTGACCCAAACTCAACCAGCATATCTCCGTCATAATAAATGGTGTCACCTTCATCAAGAAAAAAAGTGTCTTCTGAAACAACAATCCTCATTCTGCCTGATAATACATGCATCCATTGTTCGGTCGTTTTCGCAAGGGGCATAGCAATTCTGGTTGCTCTTGGCTCCATTTGAATGATGTAACTCATCATCTGCTTGGAAAAATCTGAAGTCAACAAGTCATACCCTATCTTAGAATCAGGGAAGAATACTTTGGTGCGTTCATTTTTTCGCACCACATTGCCATTGGTGCCCTCATTGAGCAAATAAAAAATGGGCACTTTTAATGCAGTGGCAATACTTTGAAGCGAGTTCAAAGAAGGAGAAACCTGATCATTCTCAATCTGGCTCAAAAAACTTGCTGTTACCCCTGCCAGGTCACCTAATTCTCGCAGACTTAATCCTAATTCTTTTCTACGGGTGTTGATCCGTCTCCCGATATCCATCTTTATTCCTTTATTATGAATTTTGTAATGAATTTTTGAAATTGATGATTAAACCAACTTATTTTACCTGATTTTTTTGCAACAATGTACCACTTAAAATGACATTTATTGATGCAAAATGTCATAAATATCAGGACATCACCAATCCGCCATCCACCTCAATTGCTTGTCCGGTCAGATAACGGGAATCTTCTGATGCAAGGAATGCGACAACACCAGCCATTTCCCAGGGTTCAGCCAACCGTTTCATCGGGCAATCATTCGCGCGCATCGCCAGCCATTCTTCTCCTGTCATCCCATCCATACCACCTACTTTACCAGCCACACTTCTTACCATATCAGTAAGGGTATTGCCAGGGCAGACAGCATTCGCGGTAACTCCGAAGGGTGCTACTTCCATTGCGACAGACCGGGTCAGTCCAATCACACCACTTTTGGAAGCAGAATATTCCATGGAAGCAGGCCAACTTGTCTTTCCAGCCATGGAGGAAATGTTGATGATACTTCCTGATTTTTGTTTCATCATAATGGGTGCTACAGCCTGGTTGGTTAAAAATATGCCTGTTAAGTTAA
>CAYSFA010000199.1:0-5072 GCA_964430025.1 uncultured Anaerolineaceae bacterium
GGTTGATGAGTTGGACCATCAGGACCTATCCCAATTGAATCATGTGTAAAAACCCATTTAACAGGAATATGAGACAAAGCAGACAGGCGTATCGCGGGACGAACATAGTCCGTGAAGACTAAAAATGATGCACCATAAGGGATAAAACCACCGTGCAAAGCCAGACCATTGAGAATGGATCCCATGGCGTGTTCTCTAACTCCAAAATGAATGTTGCGACCACTTTCTCGACCATGTTGAAAATCTTCTTCTCCATTGATCCAGGTATTGTTGGAAGGGGTGAGATCAGCTGAACCACCGATCATCTCAGGAATTCTCTGCGCCAAAGCATTGATTACTTTTCCAGAAGCAACTCTGGAACCCATTCCTTTAGAATCCGCTTCAAAAATTGGCAAATCTACATCCCAATCCGAGGGAAGTTCACCATTCATTCTTCTAAGGAATTCTTCTGTTTTCTGGGGATGTTGAGTTTTATAACTTTCTAAAACCGATAACCAGGTTTGTTCTGCTATTTCTCCTTGATCAATTACTGATCTGAAAAATGTGAGAACCTCCGCTGGCACAAAGAATTTTGGCTCAACTGGCCAACTTGCGTTTTCTTTTGCTGTGGCTAATTCTTTTTCTCCGGGAGGTTTTCCATGAGCGTCCGCAGTATTTTCCATGGTTGGGAGTCCATAACCAATTCTTGTTCTGCAAATGATCAAGGAAGGTCGTTCATCGTTCTTAGCTTGAATGATTGCTTGGTTAATCTTTTCAACATTATTACCATCATCTACTTCTAAAACTTGCCAACCATATGCACTAAAACGCATTGCTCTATCTTCTGTGAACGCAAGATCGGTAGAACCATCAATCGAAATACGGTTATCATCATACAAATAAATCATCTTTCCTAACTTCAAATGGCCTGCTAAAGAAGCGGCTTCGGAAGCCACTCCCTCCATCAAATCGCCATCAGTGACAATCGCATACACATAATGATCTACCAATTTCTTTAAGTCCACCTGGTTATATTGAGCTGCTAATTGAGCTTCTGCCATAGCAAAACCTACTCCATTGGCAAACCCCTGTCCTAATGGACCGGTTGTGGTTTCAACGCCTGGTGTAACCCCTACTTCTGGGTGTCCGGGAGTTCTACTCCCTAATTGTCTAAATTGTCGGAGATCTTCCAAACTTAGGTCGTAACCAGTCAGGTATAGTAAGGAATACAAAAGCATTGAACCATGACCCCCTGATAATATGAAGCGATCACGATCTACCCATTTTGGATTCTTAGGGTTGTGTTTTAAATGTTTCGTCCAAATGGTGTATGCCATTGTTGCAGTTCCCATGGGTAGTCCAGGATGTCCAGAGTTAGCTGTCTGCACACCATCTGCTGAGAGAAATCTTATCGTTTTTATGGCTTTTTGTTCTAGTTCAGAAGTAATGTTCATTATGATTCCTTTCAAATTTTCTAAACCTAATTATAACCTTGCCATGAAAGTAAATCTGGCAATCAACAATTAGGATTTATATAACCATTTGATTGACAGATGTGGTTTTCTCATTATGATTCGGAAAATGAAGAAAGCCTTTAATTGGACAAACTTGTTTTCGATTGCATCACTCTTATTCTCATTTTTTTGGGTTGGCTTTACCTATTTTCAAAATCAGGATGACTTAATTACCTCAATTTCCGCTCCTCAAAAAGGTTTTTTAGCACCAGATTTTGAACTGCCAGATTTGGAAGGAGAATCAACCCGATTATCTGATTTAAAGGGAAAAGTTGTAATAGTGAATGTTTGGGCCAGCTGGTGTAAACCATGTCAATATGAAATGCCAGCCATGCAAAAGATATTTGAGGAATATTCAGACAATGAATTTGTCCTTCTTGCAGTAAACAACACAATCCAAGACAATTTATCAGATGTTACTTCTTTTGTGGATGCACATAACCTCACCTTCCCTATTCTCCTTGATAACACGGGAGAAGTAGCGAATCTATATCGGGTTCAGGCATTACCATCAACTTTCTTCATTGACAAGAATGGTATTATCCAGGAAATCATTATTGGTGGGCCGATGTCTGAAGCATTGATAAAATCGAAAATTTTAGAAATGGGTATAGATGTTCCCAATTTTTAATCTTGGCCCTCTAGCTATTCAAGCACCTGGATTAATAATTCTGATTGGAATCTATACCTCATTCTTGGTTATTGAAAAACAACCAAAAATCTTTAAGGGTAGTACAAATGATCTTTCGAATTTGATTTTTACTTTATTAACTTCAATCATTATTCTTGGGCGATTATCCTATATTCTTAAATTTCCTTCAATTTTCATGGAAAATCCAATTTCAATCATTTCACTTAGTCCCAGCTTAATTGATTTTGGTTCTGGATCAATTTTGGGTTTAATAGTGATATCAGTTTTTATACAGAAGAAAAAATTAAACCCGAATGAAATTCTTGACGCCCTTGCTTTACCATTGATAGTTTTCCTTTTATTTTTCTTTTTTGCCCAACTTGCATCTGGAAACCTTTACGGTAAGCCTTCATCCTTACCGTGGTCTATTCTTTTATGGGGTACTAATCGTCATCCTTTGCAAATTTATTACATGCTAGCCTTACTTCCCATCATTCTCCTAACAATCAAAAGAATGGTGGCCTACAATCGAAAGGGTGTGTTATTTTTTAAGACAACCAGTGCGTTATCACTTCTTTTTGTTTTCTTTGATTTCTTTAATGGGGATCCAAATAATTTGATAGCTGGATTCAATAAAATTCAATTAGTAGGGTTGTTTCTTCTAATAGTGAGTAATGTTTTTTTGCTGACCAGAAAAAAGGCTACTGAAATAAAAATTTAATAGTCTCTGTTGATCAAATACTTCAATATATCATTTAATGCAAATTTAGCATCCAATTCGGGTGCTGTTAGGGAATTGATCGAGTTTTCAGCCGAATCCGAATATTTCTTGGTGATTTTTTCGGTATATTCTCTTGCTCCACTATCATCAATCAGACGGATGAACTCTTGGATATTTGCCTCTGATATTTCTTCTTTCAAGAATCTTTCCTTAAATTCCTTCGATTCTCTTGAAGCATAAAGGATAGGGAGAGTTTTCTTTTTGGATATCAGGTCGGATGAAGTGGATTTTCCAGTTTTCTGTTCATCACCCCAAATTCCTAACCAATCATCCCAGGCTTGAAAAGCTAACCCAATGGCTTCTCCAAAAGAACGGAGTGCTTTTCTATTTTGGGGCGAGGTTTCAGCAATAATTGCTCCTAAATCACAGGAAGCAGATAATAACGCTGCGGTTTTTCCACCAATCATCACAAAATAATCTTCTTCCGTAACCAGCTCTTTTGATTCAAATGCGATATCAAGATTTTGACCACCCGTCAGAGTTAAACACGTGTCATTCAAGATTTCTAATGCATCATAAGCGACCGATTTATTAATAGATTTTCCTAGTTTCAACATATTTATTTGAGATAAGGCAAACATAGCGTCACCAGTGTTTAACGCTTGGGGCATACCAACAACCTGCCAGAGAGTTTTTCTTCCTCTTCTCATCTTTGATTGGTCTTCAATATCATCATGAATGAGTGAAAAATTGTGGATAAATTCAACTGCACAAGCTCCTGGCAAAGCATCTCTCCAGTCACGACCACAAACCGCACAACTCAATAACAACAACAATGGTCTGATTCTTTTTCCTTGCGTCTTATCATTTCTTGTTGGACTTTCCCAACCAAAATGATATTTCATCATCCTCTTTACATCCGAAAATGAATCATTAATATCATTTTCAATTGAAAAAAGCATATCTTTTTCAATTTCTGGCAACATTAAACTAAAATAATCTAGTAAATCCATTAACTATCCAAGTTGATAAATTTTATTATTTGAAAAATCCATCAAATTTTTTGATCCAGTTACAAAAAGACTAATTTTCAAGATTCTTTCAATCACTTCAATCGTTTTGATTAAATGATCTTCAGAAACGACAGCCGCTTTTAGGAATACCCCAGCCATTCCCGCTAAATTAGCACCTAATGCAAGAACTTTTGCGATATCCATTCCATTTTTCAATCCACCACTCGCAAATATAGGAACAGATTGAGTTAACTTTCTCACTGAAACCAACGCGTCTGTCGTGGGAATTCCCCAATCTTGAAAGGCTTCCGCGACCTGAATATCGTATTTATCTGTTAATCGAAATCGTTCGACTTGTGAAAAGGAAGTACCTCCGGCACCAGAAACATCTATTCCAGATACACCTACTTCCAATAGTTTCTTAGCTACTTCACCTGAAATACCCCAACCGACTTCTTTTACTACAACCGGTACAGGGAGATTTTTACATATGCCTTCAATTTTATTTAATAAACCAGCAAAGTTTGTATCACCTTCCGGTTGGACAGCCTCTTGTAATGGATTAAGGTGCAAAAAAAGCGCGTCTGCATTTACCATATCCACAGCTTTTTTACATTCATCAATTCCATACCCATAATTCAATTGAACCGCCCCAATATTTGCAAACAACAGAATATCCGGCGCGATCTCACGAACAGCAAATGTTTTCACGAGCGTCGGATCATCTATTGCGGCTCTTTGAGAACCTACCCCCATCGCCATTCCACATCGTGAAGCAGCCTTTGCAAGAACTTGGTTAATTTTCCAAGCTTGCTCAGTTCCACCAGTCATGGAGGAAATAAGCAGGGGGATTGAAACTTTTTTTCCAAACAATGTCTGTGAGAGGTCAACTTGATCCAAGGAGAGGTCTGGAATTGCATTGTGAATAAATCGGAAGTTTTCCAGACCATTTTCAACTCCCGAACGTACATTATTCTCCAGATTTATTCGAATATGATCACTTTTTCTTGATTGAATAATATCTTCAGACATAACTTTTCCTGCAGTAAAGGGTTGTTATTTAGTATATCAGAGCAGGAAAAAATGTATAATTGATTGTTGATCCTAACCAATCTCTGTCACTTGACATTATTGGCAGGAAAGATAAAATTTTGACATAACAATGCTGTAGTGATTACAGGAGGAATAAATGAGTGATGTTTTTGACCAGGTGA
>CAYSFA010000200.1:0-5042 GCA_964430025.1 uncultured Anaerolineaceae bacterium
GCAGCTGGTTCTGGGCTTGATTCCGCAAATTTAACCGCTTCTTCAACAATCTCCTGGGATTGTTTATCCACACCGTCTAGTTCGTCTTCATTTGCGACTTTATTATCAAGTAAGTATTTCCGATAAATTCCTATAGGATCATTCTCTTGCCATTTTCGAATTTCATCTTGAGCTCGATATCTTTCAGGATCACCCATTGAATGTCCTCTGAAACGATAAGTGTCAATCTCCAAGAACTGTGGGCCAGAGCCAGAACGTATTTCTTCAATCACCTCCAGCGCTTTTTCGCGCACTTTCATAACATCCATCCCATCTACCTGGTCATTCTTCATGCCATAGCCTTCAGCTTTTTGCTGCATTTCTGAAACTGCAGATGCTCTCTCAACTGAAGTACCCATTCCATATTGATTGTTTTCACAGACCCATAAAACAGGCAGATTCCAAACCTTGGACAGGTTCAAAGCTTCATGAAAATAGCCTATGTTAGTTGCACCGTCTCCAAACATACAAATGGTGACACCATCTTGTTTTTGATATAAATCTCCCAAGGCCAGACCGGCTGCTATTGGTAAGTGTGCGCCAACGATTGCGTGACCGCCCCAAAAATTTTTATTAACATCAGCCATATGCATCGAACCACCTTTACCACCGGAAACACCAGTTGCTTTTCCGAGTAGTTCAGCCATTACTTCTTTGGCAGATAATCCACAATTGATTGCAACTCCATGATCCCGATAAGCAGTGATTACTCTATCCTGTGGTTTTCTTGCGGCAATTAAGCCCGTACTGACAGCTTCCTGACCTATATAAAGGTGTAAAAATCCGCCAATTTTTCCCTGTTGATATAATTCGGCCGCACGTTCTTCTAATATCCTTATCACAACCATTTGTTGATAAAGATCAAGATGTTCTTTTTTTTCCATGTACTATCACTCCTCATTTTCATCAAGAGTTTTATTAATTACTCTTGTTTTTATCAAAATTATCATGTTTATCCCAAGTAAGGATTATAACAAAAGTGTACAATTCCTGTGAGGATTGTACACAGAATCGACAATTCTACTGTATAAAAAAAGAGGTCTGGAAATTCAGACCTCTTCTGCTTTAGTAATTATTACTAGTTTTTATGGTTCAAAGCTGCGTGTGCTGCTGCTAATCGAGCGACGGGCACACGGAATGGCGAACAACTGACATAGTTTTGGCCAATCAGGTGACAGAACTCGATTGAACTTGGATCGCCACCATGCTCACCACAAATTCCAACCTCTAATTCTGGTCTCACAGCACGACCTTTTGTAACAGCTGTCCTCATTAAATCACCCACGCCTTCACGATCAATAGTTTGGAATGGATTCTTTGGTAAGATTCCATCTTCAACGTATTTCAATAAGAAGGACCGTTCTGCATCATCGCGACTATATCCGAATGTCATTTGGGTCAAATCATTTGTTCCAAAGGAGAAGAATTCAGCAACTTCTGCAATTTCGTTTGCGGTGACTGCAGCACGTGGAATCTCAATCATGGTACCAAATTTGTACTCAAATTTGACATTCTTGGTTTCCATTACCTCTTTAGCAATCGCTTCCAGGCGGGGCTGAATAACATTTAATTCATTTACATGACCTGTTAAGGGGATCATTACCTCTGGTTTAGGATTCACACCTTTCAATGCTACGTTTGCGGCAGCTTCCATGATGGCACGTACCTGCATTTCAACGATCTCAGGCATAACAATACTCAAACGAACTCCACGCAATCCCATCATGGGATTGCTTTCATGCATTGCTTCGACTGCATGCAACAAGGTTTCTAATTCACCAATTTCTTTGGCTTCGATTTTTCCTAACAGATAATCTGCTACATTTTCTACGCGTTTTGTGATAATTTGATCTTGAAGATCTTCTGCAGCAGGAAGGAACTCGTGCAGTGGGGGATCAATTAAGCGAATAATCACTGGAAGACCATCCATTGCTGTGAACAAACCTTCGAAATCTGCTCTTTGATGAGGTAATAACTCGTTGAGAGCTGTTGTTCGTTCTTCACTTGTTTTGGCAAGGATCATCCTCTGAACGCTTGGTAATCTTTCAGGTTCAAAGAACATGTGCTCGGTTCTGCATAATCCAATGCCCTTTGCGCCATATTGGCGTGCACGTTCTGCGTCTTTAGGGTAATCGGCATTTGCCCAAATTTGTAATCCAACGGTCGGGAAACCAGGGCCTTCACCAGATCGGATTCCTGGGGTAGCACAAATTTCGTCTGCCCATTCTAACAATTCTAAAAGCTCTTTTTGTTCATCCAAAGAAGGAGCAAACTTTTCTAATTGACCAAGGTAAACCTCACCAGAGGTACCATCTACAGAAATCCATTCACCTTCTTTTACAACCAAGTCGCCCACACGCATGACACGACGATCTAAATCAATTTTTACAGCGGACGCACCAACCACACAAGGAACACCAAATTGTCTGGCAACCACTGCCGCATGTGAGGTGGCTCCACCTTCACTGGTGAGAATACCTTGCGCAGCTAACATACCATGGACATCATCTGGTTTGGTGAAAGGACGAACCATAATGGTTTGTTGTCCATCTTCCTTTGCCATTCTCTCGGTGGTATCAGCATCAAAATAGACGCGTCCCACTGCTGCTCCTGGAGAAGCATTCACACCACTGCTGAAGAAACGTCCATTATTTTTGGCTTGTTTTTTATTATTTGCATCAAATTGGGGATGTAATAAAGTATCAACTTGTTCAGGAGTCACACGTAAAACAGCTGTCTGTTTGTCAATTAATTTTTCATTTACCATATCCACAGCAACTTTTACTGCGGCACTTGCAGTACGTTTACCATTTCTAGTTTGAAGCATCCATAATCTGCCTTTTTCAATGGTAAATTCAACGTCCTGCATATCTGTGTAATGTTTCTCAAGTTTATTCACGATTTCAACAAATTGTTTGAATGATTCTGGCAGTGTTTCCTGCATGTGTTGGATTGGATCTGTATTTCTGATACCAGCGACTACATCTTCACCTTGTGCATTCAGGAGATAATCGCCATACAGTTTATTTTCACCGGTTGCTGGATTTCTTGTGAAGGCAACACCCGTGCCCGAATCCCAACCCATATTTCCAAATACCATTGTTTGAATATTGACTGCTGTTCCAAGATTATCAGGAATATCAGTTGCTCGACGATAATCAACAGCTCGTTTTCCCATCCATGACTTGAAGACTGCTTCTGTGGCTAACTTCAGTTGTTTATAGGGGTCCTGTGGAAATTCAAAACCTTTTTCTCTCTTAACAACCAATTTGAATTGCTCTGTTAAGAATTTTAAATCCTCAGTTGTCAAATCCGTATCGGCTACAATACCTTTGTTGGCTTTGAAACCATCGAAAACTTCTTCAAATGCTTCATCAGAAATTCCAAGCACTACTGATCCGAACATCTGAACAAGTCTTCGGAAAGAGTCATACACAAATCTTTCATTTCCAGTGAGTGAAACCATCGCCACGGCTGTTTCATCATTTAAACCGATGTTTAGAACAGTATCCATCATACCAGGCATAGAGAATTTCGCACCAGATCGGCAAGAAACCAAGAGGGGGTTCTCTTTGCCACCAAAGACTTTTCCTGTCGCATTTTCTACATCCTTCATGGATGAGAGAATTTGATCCCATAAACCAACCGGAAATTCTTTATTCACCTGGTAAGCATTACAAGCTTCAGTTGTAACAGAAAATCCGGGAGGAACTGGAACACCAATTCTCGTCATATCGGCAAGGTTTGCACCTTTCCCACCTAATAGACCACGAACACCTTCCCAATCTCCACTTACCGCTTCAATTGCTTGTTCAATTTCGTGGAACAGATAAACCCATTTTTTTTCAGTCATTTATTCCTCCTAGAATAATAAAAAGTCATAATTCATAAAGCAATCTTCTAGATTGCTAAAATTCACACTAATCGATAATTTTACCATAAGGTTCAAGGTTTCTCCCCTAAATAACGATTGTCTAATCAATTGGAAATTCAGAAAATTGAATAGAAAAATAATCTGATGATGTTGAATAAATTTCAATTTACCAATAATTTTGTTGGTTGTATAAATTTCTACTTAACAAAATTGCTAGGTCGCAACACAAACCATAATTATTTGGGTAAAGTAGAGGAAATTTTACAACCAGTAGTATTCATAAAGTGAATACTTGGAGGATTGATGCTTAAGGTTTTAGTCATTGATGACGATCCAGCCATGACAGATATTTTGAAATATCATCTTACAGTGGGGGGAATGGAAGTTAAAGTATTTAATGATGGTCAAGATGCACTGAATCATATTGAAGCTTTTACGCCTAACATCATTCTTCTTGATTTATTAATGCCTGAACTTGATGGCTGGGAAGTATGTCGAAAGATTAAATCAAAATATGTCGTTCCAATTTTAATCTTATCAGCTGTTGATAATCCATCAAGAATTGCAGAGGCATTGGATGCTGGCGCGGATGATTACCTTATAAAACCTGTTTCCGCTGAATCTTTGATCGCACATATTAATAATCTTGTAAAAAGAACCAACCAAAATTTGTTTACAAAAATTATTCAACAGGAACAAATAAGGAATTAGCGCTCAATTAATAGTAAAATTAGATACTGACCAATCAATAATTGTCTGGTCTAATTTCCTTTTTGAGAGGTAAATGTGCAAACTTGTTCAAAATGCTTAAAGAACTCCCCAGATTTCGAAACTCATTGTTTGCATTGCGGTGTTGATTTGAGCGAGTTTTCAGAAAATGCATTAAGAAGAAAACAACTAATTTCAAATCCACGCGTTACAGCGATTCGTATTAGTGTTGGCAAAAATGCTTGTCCCATCTGCAAATTGGTTGAAGGTGTGTATTCCAAAGAAAACCTCCCGGTGTTGCCGATTGAAGGATGCTCTGGACCGAATGGGTGTGAATGTTCCTATGCCCCTATTTTAGATGAAATTTTTCCCTAGAATTTCGTAAAACTTAGATTTCGCAGATAACTGATAACCTCTTGTC